>RPPD01000261.1 GCA_003818675.1 Spirochaetaceae bacterium | reverse complement strand
TGATGCCTGAATCCGGCGAGAAGAGAAGCCCTCGTGGAACGGGAATTCCTGTTATTGTTTTTATTATATTGCCTGTTTTGTAATCAATTATTGCAACAGAGTTTGATTCCCAATTGGATACCGCTATAATGTCCAGTTCGTCACTGAAGACAATTATTTTGGGCATAACCCCGCCAGAACCAAACTCGCGGAGCATAACAGGTCTGGCAAAATCCGAGCAGTCATATTCAATGATTACATTACGTGTCATCTGCGTGATGAGGAACCTGTTTTTATTCTCAAGAAACAATCCCTCGGGGAATCCAATTTGGGCGGGCACATTCCCGGCCTGTACCAGTTGTTCACGCCTGAAAGAGTCCATTCTGAAAATGTCAAAGCCCGGATCATCCAGCAGGGGAATATAGAGGAAACGGGAATCGCGGGTGAAGATGACCTGCTTTGGCTGCGAACCAGTTGGAAAGAGGCCGCAGCTAATGGCAAGGGATGGATTTAAGGTTGGGTAGACTTTCTCTGTACGCGCAGGAACGCGCACTGGAATTGAAGTTGCAGCCATGACAAAAATGGAGGTTTCGAAGGCCATGTTTCCCCGGTCCAGGAGGGTAACGGAATGATTGCCATAAGTCAGTGTTGTCTGAAACGGGCTTTTTCCCGCGGAGCTTCTGTCAACGCTCACTAAAAGATTTTCAGGTATTGCGCGGATAGTCACTTCGTATTTTTTCTTTTCCAGGGTTACAGTAATTTCGCGGAGCGAAAACAGGTCAAGCGTGGCTTCAGATTCATGGTCAAGGCAGCCTTCAGCGCTCGCCCGGATCTTGATGATCTGATCACCGGTTTTGTACTCGGCACCAGTGATAATGGATTCTCCGTTTACGACTATCTGTGAATCTGAAGGTTCTGTTTTAATTTTATATGAATAGGCGCAGGAGGAAAAAACAAGAATGCATGAGAGTGCACAGGCTATGGCGAAGAAGAGTCTATCGCTGCATGCATGGTTAGATATCGCAACAGTGGTTCCAGTGCGGTATTTTTGTCCTGATATGTTCATGTTCCTGTTTCTCCATCCCGTGGTTCTATGATCCTGTTCCATTCCGCATCCTCGTATCCCATGAGCCGGGCAAATTCCCTGCGCAGCGAATCTTCCAGGGAAGCAATTTCATCCTTTCGCATGTTTCCTACAGGGATGTATCCACCCGCGGTCATCTCGTGTCCGCCTGCCGTCTCCTGGTTTTTAACAAGCTTCTGTATGATCTTTCCAGCGTGGGCCTTTGACGTTGACGCGCGAATTGAGAGGATAAAAAAATCCTTGAAACGTCCTGTGCAAAAAACGCGGGTAATGCGCTCGTGCCTTTGAAAAAAATCAGCCATTTCGGAAACTATTTCTGGCTGCGGGACCTCGCCCAGATGCGTACAGATGAGGTTCCTGAAACTGTACGCGTTCTCAAGCGCCCTGGCAAGCGTGATAAAATACGATCGCGGCAGTTTTGGATGGATAATTTCTCCAAGTGTCCTCATGTTGCACTTGTTGTACACGTACAGGAACGCTTCTATATCCATCTGGCTTGTCTCGCGCTTCATGTTCTGGGTTTCCGAGCTTATGGCATATGAGAGCGCCGTGGCGAGATCACTCTTTGGCTGGATACCGGCTGTTTTTAAAAGTTCAACCAGAATGGTGGCGGTGGCGCCGATTTCAGGAATGACAAGAACCGCATCTGTATGTCCTGGATCCCTGGCAGGGTGGTGGTCTATCACAAGGTCGCACCGCTTGTTGTCCGGGAGAGGATTGTTCCCGGCGCCTGTTTGAGTGTCCACAAGCGCGATCATGTCATACTTGGAGAGCTTGATCCGTGATATCTGCTTCATTTTTATCTGAAGTTTCTGCAGCATGGCCCTGTTTTCAGCGCGCCTTACGACTCCCCCGTATGCAACGCTTGCCGAAAGTCCATAGCGCTGCTTGACGAAAAACTTCAGGGCGCAGGCCGAAGCGATGGAGTCAGGGTCCGGGTTGTCATGGACAATGATAAGGCAATGCGTTTTTCCGGAAAATACAGAGTCAAGCTCTGAAAGAAAGGATGCAAGCCTCTGTATGATGTTGTTTTCTTCTGTTCCCATGCTCCTTCCTTCTGTAAAAATGACATTGTAAAGGTGGCTTGTTTCTTTTTCAATAGGTTACGGAAGAAGAAAAAAAATATTTCAGAGTCGACAGATGGCATGGACTGTGTTAAAGTTGCATAAAACACCAATGAAAAACAAGCCTGATCTGAAGCAGGAACAGGAACAACTCGTGGCGGACATTCTGCAAAAATGTCTTGATGCAGACACGATAGCGCTTCATGTTTATAGGGAATTTGCATCCCTTCCCCTTACTGATGATATCGTAAATTTCTTCAAGCAGATGCAGCTGGAAGAGTCACGTCACGTGGCATTCTGGCGCGGGCTTCAGAAAATATCACGCGAGGGTTTTGTTCTGCAGCTTTTTGAAGACCCAAGAAAAACCGATTCCGAGATCTCAGCCATGTCTAAGGCGGCGGAGCAGCTCTATCAGGAGGTGAAACGCCACCGTTACAGAACCATTCCGGAATTGTTTTGTGCCACTTTAAGAATTGAGTTCTCCTTTCTGCACCCGCCTTTTCTGGAACTCTTCAGATTCGCGGAGTTTATTCCCGGACACCAAACCATGGAGCAGGAATATACAGATCACATCAACCACATTACAAACATGCTCAGGATTCACAGCTACCAGGAACCGCTTTTAAAACTGTCCGCGGATTATATTTCCAAGCTATGGGAGACATCAAGGAATTTCTACAAGCAGGGCATTCTTGATGCAGCATCAGGGGTTCTGACACGGCAGGGATTTTACCAGCAGCTGCGGCCGCTTGCCTATCTGGCAATACGCCGCGAACTCAGCATTGGCCTCATGATCCTTGACATTGATGATTTCAAGAAAATCAATGACACATACGGACATCCTGCCGGTGATGCAGTGCTCACCATGGTTTCAAACTTTATTGTCAGGAATGTGAGGAAGTCGGACATCGTCGGCCGTTTTGGCGGGGACGAGTTCGTTGTTTTTTTATCAGATGTCACAGAAGATGTTCTTATGCCCATGGCGGAGAAAATCTCTGAAGGCATAAGAGGCCAGAAATCCGGAAATGCCACAATTACAGTTTCAATTGGCCTGGCAATGGAAAAGATAATTGACCCGCCTGATGCAGTTGTGGAACGGCTGTTAAATGAGGCTGACCAGGCTCTTTACGAGTCAAAGCGCGCGGGCAAGGACTGCATCAGACTTTTTAATCGTATGAAAAAAACCAATAAGACAAAAACTGCAAAACCGGGAAAGAGTAAAAATAAAGACAGATAAAAAAATGAGGCTGTCCTGAAAGAACAGCCTCATCCAATCAAACTGAAATAATATATGCTATTTGCTTGCCATTTTATCGCAGATATCACCAATAATGGGAAGCTTGAATTTTTTATCCTGATAGGCGGAAACCATGAGAAAAATCCAGAGTGCCAAAACACCAAGATTAACAATCCATGTAAGGATGCTGATAAGCCAATGCATACCATAAGGCAAAACCAGTGCTATTATTGAAAATAAAATTGCCAGTGTAATTTGAATGACTGCAACCACTATTGAAATTGCAATTGATTGAAGTGCATTAAACCGGACGATTTTGCTTTTTGTTTCACCAAAGTAGAAAATAAGACCTGTTACAAACCAACCCAAATAGCTCAGCATGCCTTCGATATTTTCTTCCATTCCCATACTGGTTTTTTTTACTGGTTCTTTTGCCATGATTTCCTCCCAAAAATTTATTGTTTTCTTAACAGGGTGATGACAGACAATCAATTTGTCAACAGCCTGCGATGTTACCCTGTTGCCAGTATATGAGATTAAGGAAAGTTTGTCAAAAGGTTTAGAGGCTCTATATGGAAAATATGCATAAAACCTGACATAATGCTGTCGCGGCTGCTTGCTATGCATTCGTCTAAAGTGGTATTATCGGACTCCTCTATGATGTCTTCTTTCTCTGCAAGAACAGATAACCCGTTTCCATTTCTCAGTACAAGGCATTTTCTCTCATTGATTGACCGTAATAATCCAATAGACCCGGTTGGTCTGCAGTTTCTTGTTTCGGAGAAGGAATCAAAAATCAGGGAATGGGAAAGGGCTGATCCGCTTGATGAGGAACGTTTTACTGTTCTGCCTGGCCTTGTCCGCCGCTATAAAAGCCGCGTTATCCTGAAAATTACAGATGAGTGCGCAGTGCATTGTCGTTTCTGCTTCAGGAAGGCGCACTA
>RPPD01000260.1 GCA_003818675.1 Spirochaetaceae bacterium | reverse complement strand
GAAATTGATTCGGTGTCTTCAGCTGATGCTCTTGGAAAAAAAATCTTGTATTGACTGGTGAGAGGGTTTTGATGAAAAACATGATTTTTATGTTGTTGCTGATGCTTTTCGGTTCCATTTGTATTTTTGCGGAATATTCAACACTGAATTTGGGTATCGGGGCAGAACCTTTTCTTTTTTCACCGGCAATTTACATATCTGATGTGTTATGGGGCGTAACCGCCGAGATTGATTACAGCCTGCGTACAATGGCCGGTGAGAGCGGATATTTTGCCACGCTTGTGAACGCGAAGGCAGGGACTGTGGCGGGTGATCCGCTCTTCTTTCATGACAAAGAGCTTTTTTCCATGGAGCTTGGACTTGATACAGGAGATGGAAGACTTATTGCCGCTACAGGTCTTTTATCTTCCATGAACGGGACACTCGTAGACTTGTCTTTCTATATTCCATCCTGGGAATTAAAATATTATTTTCAAACCGAAAGGGAACTTCCCAATGTGTTTATCTCATATGTTGGGAATGTGAAAATACTTCCTGATGAAGAGGAGGATTTGCTGTTTACAGGCACGGAAGCAGGCGTGGAATACTGGCCGACCGCCACAAGCATGTATTCAGTCAAAATAGGTGCATGGTGGGAAAATTGGTACGAATACACCCTGTATAACTTTGGAGGAGGACCTTCCGGTGATCTTCGCAATGATTTTGTATCATTGCTTTCATTGAAGGCCGGAGGGATTTATGAGTTTTATTTGCAGTGGGAGATGGAGGTAAGCGCACAGTTGCGCATATCGAATGCCAACAGATATATTCCATCCCTACTGTTTTATGAGGAGGCATCCGAGAACAATCTGATGCTTTCCTGCAAGTGGACATTGGATTTCACCTGGAACAAATTTGTAAATCTAAAAATTATTCCAGGCATTGGTTATCAGCAGTATTTTGCGCGCCAGGCACTTGGGGATTCCGGAGCATTGCTTGATGAAAATGCCTATCTTGTCCTCGCCGAGGGTTTGTTCCATTTTGACTGGACTTTTGATGATATGTTGTATTATATAATTGAGTTGTCTGGGAGAAGGGATTTTTCAAATGATTCCGAGATGGATACATGGAATTACCAGGCATTTCTGGGCGTAAAGATTGTATTTTAGCGGCATATTGATTATCGCAAATTATATCATATACTTCTTCACATGAAACAATTCACTATTGCTGAACTATCTGAATATGACGGTAAATCCGGACGGCCGGCTTACATAGGATTCATGGGCAAGGTTTATGATGTCTCCATGAGCCTGCGGTGGAAGAACGGCAATCACATGGCCCAGCACAATGCCGGCAGGGACCTTTCAAAAGAGATTGCCTTTGCACCGCATGGCGCGGGAATAGTCGGGATGTTCCCGGTTGTGGGCGATCTGAGGGTGTCCTGAAAATATCGAGATAACCAAACAGGTCACTTTCCGGACACCCTGGCTCTATCCAGCCAGACCATTTACAGGTTTTTCCTGAAAAAATCAAATGCCAGGTTTCCTGCAAATACATGCCCGCTTTCATGGATATCAGCAGTTAATTTATCTGAAGCGCCGGCGGCATCGTAGATTGCCTTTGCCTTTTTAAAACTGGAAAGCATGTCCTCAAAACGAAAAACCCAGTCCCGTTTACCCATTTCAACAAGTAACGGCCGCGGCGCCACAAGCCCCGCGATGTCATGGGTATCAAGCCATGTGAACAGGTTGGGGGCTATCTGCGTGCCGCAGAACTTGTGAAAGCGAAGTCCGAAGTCTGCGAATGAATTGATATAACCCGAAACATCCGAGGCTTTTATACGATTGTCCATGGCTGTGGTAAAAAGCGTGACGGTCCCGCCTGTGGAAAGCCCCATCATGCCTATCCTGTCAGGATTGACCTCGGGTCTTGACTGAAGATAGTCGATGCAGCGCATCATGTCCCAGACATGGGCTGATAGCATGAATTTGCCAAGGAGAGATCCCTTGTTGTTGTTGATATCGCAGGAATCCTTTGCCTGCATGATGGTTGGAGGATCCTTACGCTCGCCAAATCCACGCAGGTCGGGCGAGAGCGTTAGAAAACCATGTCTTGCCATCTGCTCCGCATAGTTATAATTGTGCAATTTGATGTTTTCGGCAATCTCTGGCGGTTCAGTCGAACCTGCCACAGCCTCCTTGCCAAATGGGCCATGGCCGTGCACGCAAAGAATTGCCGCAGAGGATTTTTCTGGTTTAATCATTGCAGATTTGAGCAAAATGCAGGGCACTGACATGTGCTCTTCGCTGTCAAATACTATTCGCTCGCGTACAAGGTCTCCAAGGGTTTCATGGGATATGACCTCGGAATTCAGCGAAACAGAGCGCGGCATATCACCCATGATCTCGCGCAGTTTTTCTGAGGCCTTTTTGCGCCAGGCATGGAATTCCTCGCCAGAAGCGCAACATGCCGAATATGACATCCTTGGAACATGCGAACTTGCGATGCGGTTCCAATACTCAGACAGGGAAAAATTATGTTTCATATAAAACTACTTTCCATACCTGGTTTTTGCCTTTTCATTATTTGTTACGCGATAAAAATCAGCGAGGGCCGGTATGACCTGTTTAACCTCTTCGGCAACAAGCCTCGCAATTTCCCGTGCACCAGAAACCATAAAATGGGAATTGTCGGCTTTGCCCTCAGGATAGTTGGCATATTCTTGTGGCGGGAAATGCATAAAAAGTTTTTCTGTGCCTGAAGGCCCGATTTTTTCAAAAAGTATCAGGCTTTTTTCTCCAAGATCTATCAAAAGGACTTTTTCTTCTGTGGCAAGGGCTTTCATGGCCGCATGATATGACGTGTGCGTATTTATAATCCTGCCTGAATCGTCATGGCGTCTGCGGTGCACTGCCGTGACAAGAACAGGGATTGCCTCGTGATCGCGCGCAGTCTTGATATAGCGCTTGAGAAATTCCTTGTACGTTGTGTCTGGTTCAGTGTGCCGCTCTATATCAGGCTTGGGGTCATTATGGCCGAACTGGATCAGGATATAGTCGCCTTTCTGTATTTTTTGGTCAATGGCTTCAAGCCTGTGTTCATTAATGAAGCTCTTGGAACTCCTGCCGTTGATGGCGTGGTTCTCAAATACAACATCATTTGTGAAGAACTCAGAGATCATCTGGCCCCAGCCAGCCTGCGGGAAGGTCTCAGGCCCGTTGGATGCCACAGTTGAGTCACCCGCGAGATATATTGTTATTTTATGCTTTTTCATATATCCGCCTTGAATAAAATATCCGGTGTCGGATATGATAAATACAGTTATTTTATAGCACGATATTTGGATTTAGGCGATAGCATCTGAATGCAGGTTCTTGATTTCAAATAAAGTATCTGTTAGTCTGACATAATGAATCAGAAAATAAATCCGGGTATATCAGCAGACTCAGGCGATGGCACATATACTAATCCAATACTCCACGCGGACTATTCGGACCCGGACGCCATCCGGGTTGGCAATGATTTTTACATGGTCGCGTCCAGTTTCAACGTTGTCCCGGGAGTGCCTGTGCTCCATTCAAAGGACCTGGTCAACTGGCGCATAATAAATCATGTCGTGTCACAAATTCCATTTCCTGCTTATGACCTGCCGCAGCATGGCCGCGGGGCCTGGGCCCCTTCAATACGTTATCATGACGGAAAATATTTTGCATATATCCCAATGCCGGATGAAGGCATTTTCATGTCGCAGGCGGATGATCCGGCAGGCAAATGGTCCAATCTGGTCTGTGTGCGGCCCGGGAAGGGCTGGATTGACACGTGTCCCTTCTGGGATGACGACGGCCAGGCCTATCTTGTAAATGCCTTTGCAAACAGCAGGATAGGAATCAAGAGCATACTGCACCTTTCCCGAATGAAGCCCGATGGGACAGGGCTCCTGGATGACGGGAGGCATATTTTTGACGGCACAAAAAAACATCCCACGATCGAAGGGCCTAAACTCTACAAGCGGAACGGCTGGTATTATATTTTCGCGCCTGCCGGCGGTGTGCCCAAAGGATGGCAGACAGTGCTCCGTTCCAGATCGATATGGGGGCCGTATGAGGACAGGATCGTGCTCCATCAGGGAAGCACAAACATCAACGGTCCCCACCAGGGTGCATGGATCGAGCTTGAAAACGAAGAGTCATGGTTTCTGCACTTTCAGGACAAGGGTGTATTTGGACGAATTCTGCATTTACAGCCAATGAAATGGGAGAATGACTGGCCGGTAATAGGCGAGGACCTAGATGCTGATGGCATTGGACAACCAGTTGCACGAAGCAAAAAACCTGGTATTGGAATT
>RPPD01000259.1 GCA_003818675.1 Spirochaetaceae bacterium | reverse complement strand
GAAAGTAGGGCTGTAATTGCCTTTTCCTTGATTGGGGTGGTTATTTCATACCCTTCCCGTGTAAGGGTCTCGCAAAGCTGCGGCGTGAAGGAGAGATCCTGAAAGTTCATGAATAATTACTCCTGATTCCCGATTTATGAGGGTGAGGTGTTGGAGTGAATATGACGAAAAATTGTGTACGTCTGTTTCCTATTTCAGCAAAGAGTATGCGGAGGATCCGGTTATCCGGAAAATATTTCCGCTTTTTCCTGCAGGCTCCTACAATTCTAGAGCCCCCGTCACTCTTCCCTGAAAAATCTTCCGGTTGGTTGTATGGAAGAAGAAATCCTGCTGCACTTTTTTTCTGCAACAGCTTGCCGGCATAATATTTGGCACAACGTGACACAAAAGCCGAAGGACGAGTGAATATTAAATCGTTACTGGAATATACAGTAAATCCGCGGGGAAGTCAACCCCTATGTGCTTGCTGTGTCAAGCACATCCTGCACCTTCTCCAAAAAGACTTCGGGGGTGAAGGGTTTCTGGATATAATTGATTTCGTGATAGAAGGTCTCTTCCTTGGTGATGACATTGTCCGTGTACCCGGACATGTATAAGATTTTTATTTCAGGCTTGATGGACACGATTTTCCGGCTCAATTCCAGCCCGTTCATGCCTGGCATCACGACGTCCGTGATAAGCAGATGTATCAGGCTGGAATGTTTGCGGGCGATACTCAACGCTTCCTTGCCGCCACGTGCGGAGAGAACATGGTAGCCGGCGTTGGAGAGCACCTTGTCCGCGAGTTCACGTACAAACTCTTCGTCCTCGACAAGGAGCACTGTCTCATTGCTCTGCACGCGTTCCAGCATGAAGACCGGTTCCTCATCAATGTGGAGTGGCTCCTCGAATCTGGGCAGGTATACGCGCATGGCGGTTCCCTTGGTTTTTTCAGAATCCACGTCGGGGAATCCGCCGCTCTGGGTGATGATTCCGTATACTGTGGAAAGCCCCAGGCCAACGCCCTGGCCGTCCTGTTTGGTGGTGAAAAAGGGTTCAAAGATATGCGACATGGTCTCCGAATCCATTCCGACTCCATTGTCGCGAACTTCAAGTACGGCATAACGGCCTGGCTTGATCTCCGGATTGTTAAGCCTGAATGATTCATCCACATCGGCATTTTGCGTGGCGATCACTATGCGGCCGCCTGAGGGAAGAGCGTCGCGCGAGTTTATGGTAAGGTTCAGCAGCACCTGCTCCAGCTGGCCCTGGTCAGCCTTGACAGGGTATAGCTCCTCGGACAGCTCTGTTTCCAGCTGGATGTGTTCTCCAATTATGCGAGTGAGCATGTCGCGCAGCTGGAGCACAACATTGTTCAGGTTCAAGACAGTGGGCTGCAGAACTTGCTTGCGCGAGAATGCAAGAAGCTGGCGTGTGAGAGAGGCCGCGCTTTTGGCAGCTTTCTTGATCTCCTCAATGTCATTGCGGCCTGGATCATATGGAGGCAGTTTTTGGCGCAGGAGCTCACTGTAGCCCATTATACCCGTGAGGAGGTTATTGAAGTCATGGGCTATTCCACCCGCGAGTCTGCCTATGGCCTCCATCTTGTGGGACTGCCTTAATTCTTCCTCCAGGTGCTTGCGCTCGGTATTGTCAAAGAGAAAACCCTGGATTTCCATCAGGTTGTTGGACTCATCAAAGGTGCCGATGATGTTGCCAATTATATGCACGGGATTGCCATCCTTGCGTATGAACTCAGCCTCATAATAGGCAATTCGTTTTACAACAGACAGCAGAGTGAAAAAGTCCTCAAGCGCGGATTTGTTTGGATAAAAATCTCCAAAGTTGGCTTCCATGGCCTCTGCAGTGCTCTGGAAACCGAAGATCCTGGCAAATGCGGCGTTGCACGCGATAATTTCCCCATTTGCCGCTGCTATGAAGTTTCCTGTAAAGTCATCCTCGAACCATTTACGATACTTGGCATCGCTTTTTGAGAGCTCGCTTGCGATCCGCTCGCGTTCCAGGATTTCGCGCTGGAGCTTTTTTCCCATTTCAAGCAGGTCCATGGTTCTTGATGATATCTGCGCCTCCAGGTCCAGCTTGGCTTCGTTGATTGTCTGAATGTGAAGGGCATTGGAAAGCGCGTTTGAAACGCGTTTGGCCAGATGCGGGGAAATGCCCAGGTCCTCCTCGTCCATGCCCAGAAGCAGAAGCCCAAGCTGTGATTTGTCATTGCATAGTGCTTCCACAACAAGCATATGCCGATTCTCTTCAGAAAGCATGCCAGGTGGAACAAGTCTGTTGGTGAGGAATTGACATGTGCGCCTGGACAGTTCAAGTGGTACCCTGTCAAGCATTGCGGTGCGCAGTGTTGAGTAACTCAGGGGTTCTGGCTGGGTATCTGCGAGTGAAAAAAAGAAGCTTGTAATTCCCAGGGGAAGGGATGATGACTCGATAACAGTGACAAGCTGGTCAACCGACATCACTGGCAAAAGAAGTTCCTCGGTTGCCCTGAAGGCTTGAGAGTGCTGCTCCGAGACAAAATGGCGGAATGATGTGCGCTGGCTTGCCTGTTCTGCGGTCAATAGAATCGCCCGGGTCAGCATGTCATCTGTCGTGAAACGGATTTCTGTGTCTGCTGTTTCTGGAAGGATCATGTTTTTAAGAATGAGCAGACGGGAGGTCCATGGTGAAGGATCAAGCCGGAGCATGAAAAGAATGTGAGTGAATCCTGCCCATGCCTGCAGGAAGGTCCTCTCGGTTTTCTGTGAATGAAGACTCTTCGCGAGCCCGTCAAGTGCATCTTTGAGTGCCGGTGCCAGTATCTCACGATCCTCTGTGGAAATCTCGGCAGCATTGTCCAAAAGTATCGAGCAATAGGCTTTAGTGGTTTTGGCAGAAAAGGGTGGAAGGTCGGCCTGCTTGATGTCCTGGTTTGACATCACATGGTTTTCCAGGAGGCCGCATCCACATGATTCCCTGACCGCGAGTAACGTGTCCAGGATTCGGTGCTGCGGTTTACCTTTGTCCAGAATGCATGTTGCGAGAATCTCCGTGGCTGTGCGGCCTGCTTCACGGTGCGGGAAGACTATGGCGGTGAGGGGTAGTGACGATAATCCTGAGATCTCCTCATCCTCAAACGCGGCAATGGCTTTTTGTCCTGGTGCGCCCATGCCGTGTTGCTCCAATTCCTCAAGCGCTCCCAGGGCCATGCGGTCATTGCATGCAACCACGGCGTCAAAGGAGTGTTTCTTTTCAAGAAGTGCCCGGATAGCACGCCTCCCTGACTCCAGGGAAAAATCCCCCTCCAAGAAAAGATTTTGGTATTCCCGTATCTTGTGTTTCTCCAGGGACGTCTTGAATGCAAGAGTGCGTTCCTGTGAGACAGAATTGTCTTTGGGACCGGAAATGAACGCTATTTTCGCAGAGCCATGGATTTTTGCCAGGTGACCGATGCACTCATCCACTCCTTTTCGCGAACGCTCCTTGATCGATGGAATGTTTTTAACGGAAAATCCCACTGTGACCATGGGCATGGGATGGAGCCTTTTTAAGAGAGGGGAGGCGGAGCGCCTGTTTTCAATTACATCAAGCGCCCCGGCTATTATTATGAGTCCGTCAACGGTTTTCTTGTTGATCAGATTTTCCAGCAGGGTTCTCCGCTCACTGGCCTCTGTCAGGGGCTGAAATGCGCGGGTGTCAAAGCATAGAAGGTTGTATCCTTTTTCCCTGCAATATTCTTCAATGCCCCTGAAAATCAGGTTGAGATTGAGTGGGTTGCCCATATCTATCAAGAGGCCGATAGTGAGTCTGCGGATTTTGTTCACTGCAGGATTCCCCATATTCTTGAAGCAAACTATAATGGAAAAACGATAAAATTAACAGGCAGTGACAATATTTTTAAATTGCCTGCCGCGATCAAACTCGTTCTGGAACATGCCAAAAGAAGCGCATCCAGGAGAAAAGAGTACTGTGCCACCAGGCAATGCGGCCAAATCAGCTGCTTCTACCGCTTTTGCCAGATTGTCGAATGGACCTTTATACAGTATTCCGCGGTTGTCAAAAAGCCTGCGGATTTTATCAGTTGCGCTTCCCTGTAGCAGTATGATTGTCTGCACCTGGCCTTCAATCTCCAAAAGTGGTGAGAAATCAATGTTTTTGTCCGTTCCGCCGGTTATGAGGACAACAGGTTTCTGTGCAGTCTTTACAGCCTGCACTACCGCGTGCGGGATGGTTGCCGCGGAATCATTGATGTAGGTGATATTCTTTTTCCGAGTGACCTCTTCAAAGCGGTGTTCTATGCCTGGAAATTCCGATAATTCCGTCATGATATTTTCTGGCAGGAGGTCTG
>RPPD01000258.1 GCA_003818675.1 Spirochaetaceae bacterium | reverse complement strand
GGACAGGGGGAGGACAGGTCCGTAAATGGATTTCCAGCCCAAACAAGAAGAAAAAAAAGCTGTGAAATTGCATGAGCGGAAGGAGTTCATTCCCCTCATTCTTTTCGGTGCCTTTCTCATGATTCTGCTTTTGAGCACCGCCCTGTCCGGATACCCGCCGGTTATAGATAAGGTGACACAGGAGCATAACCTTTCCTATGAAGTCGTAACAATAGAAGGGAAGAACTTTGGTGCCCCTTCCACTGGCGGCGAAGTCCGTATAGGTGACATGATTCTCACCCCATCCAACTACACACGCTGGAGCGATACAAAATTAATTGTCACGCTTCCCCGTGAAGTGCCCTCGGGTGTTGTCTATGTCGTGACAAGGACTGGCAGGTGCATGGGAGACATATATATCAATCCGGACGAAGTTCCTGTTCTTGCCTCATATAACCGCCCTGTAATCAGGGAAATATCGCAACCTGCTGCCAGCATCGGGACAGAGGTTGTAATTCGCGGCGAGAGATTCGGTGCTGAGCGCGGAACAGGCAGGGTGATTTTTTCCTGGTTTGAAAAACCGGAAAAGGACAGTCTGCAGCAGGAGGCGCCTGACGTTATACTGCCCGCGCGTGATGGGGACGGGGATTACATTTCATGGAATGACCGGGAAATCAGATTCCGGATTCCTGACGGCGCCCAGAGCGGGAGGATTGCGGTCGAGACTTCCATGGGCCGCAGTGCCTGGGAAGATATTGATATTGTCTATCCAGTGGGTAGAAAAATCCTTCTTGAGCGGGATTACTATCTGATAAATTCCTCTGCAACTGTCCGGGAAATCGCGGGTGATGGGGCGGTCTATCTATGGATGCCAGTACCGCAAACCTGGCCGGAAATACGCTCACTGGTATCTGATTCAAGGCGTTCCATGGCTCCAAAGGCAGAGACAGAAAGAGCCGTACTTTATGAAATCATGCGCAAACCCCTGTCTAATGCTGTCACTGTGGAAACCCAGAGTGCCTTCAATCTCTTTGAAATAAAGACGGAAATAGACACCACCAAGGTTCTGGAATTCCAGGACAAGGAATGCTTATTTTATAAGACATTTACTGGAAGTGATGCATATCTTCCGCTGGAAAGCCAGATTTTTCTTTCCCTGCGTTGGGAATTGACCTCATCAGAAGAAAATCCCTATCGTCGGGCCTATGAACTGTATAACAAACTCCTTGACCGCTTTACCTACACGATCACTGACCGAACCCAGTACCAGGCCGTGCTCGCTTTGCTTCAGGAACGCAAGGGCGATTCACTCGTATATTCCATGGCTTTCTGTGCCTTGCTGCGGTACGCAGGCATTCCTAGCCGGATGATTGGTGGATATCTGCTTGATGCAAAGCTCAAGCTCGTACCAGCCTTCTGGACAGAGTTTTATATCAAGGATTTTGGCTGGATTCCCGTGGACCCGTTTCTGGGTGATGCCTCCCAGGACCTTCCTGAAGGTGCAGGCCTCTTCCTTTACCGCGGCACTGAAAACCCAAGAACCTATTATTTCGGCAACCTGGACAACCGCCATATCCCATTTGCCAAGGGCGTGATTGCTCCTGCCAGGATTGAAGCATATGGCCCTGTAAGACGATGGACCGAATTGCCTTCCCTGATGGAGTTTCAGGCTGAAGCTACTGCATCCATCACGGGATATTCTATTGACTGGAACCTGCCAACCTTCCGTGGGGACTTTTAAGGGAACATTCATTTATCTTTTCTTTTGATTGACAATAAGGCACGGGCTTTTTATACTTAGATGGAGTAAAGACCGTGGAAACGACAACCATGCCCAACCCGCTACAGCTATCTCTCGTCAATTTCAAGAAGGGGTCTTACATCATTGTTGAGGGCAAGCAGAACGCTGACTATTTCTACATTGTCAGATCGGGCAAGGTCCGCATTTCAAAAGAGCTTGAGATTGTAGACGAGGAGGGCGGAAAGGTTCTTGGCCCTGGTGATTTCTTCGGTGTTGTTTCCACCATGTCCTCCCACAGTCATATAGAAACAGCCATGGCTCTTTCGGATGTTTCGCTGATTTCCGTGCATCGGGAACAGTATGGACTCCTCATAGAAAAAAACACACCTGTTGCCATGAAGATAATCTACAGTTTTTCCCAGAAGATGCGCTACCTGGACGAAGCCCTGACCAGGCTCACCTTCAAGAACACCGCCAAGGTTGATCCCGGGCATTTGTTTAACGTGGCAGAGTATTATGCAAGGCAAAACCAGTACAACCTCGCTTATTATGCATATTACAGATATATCCAGCATTGTCCGACCGGAGAAAACATCAACCTGGCCAAGGAGCGCATGGCCAAGATTCACCCGTACGCAAAGGCTGTCCACCTGGATCCCAATCCCGCTGATTTTAACCGTGTTTATCCCAAGGACACCATGATTTTCAGCGAGGCCGAACCCGGCCGGGAACTTTTTATCATTCAGAAGGGTTCGGTCAAGATCAGCAAAATCGTTGAGGAAAACGAAGTGATGCTCGCGCTTCTGAAAACCGGGGACATCTTCGGAGAGATGGCGCTACTGGAAAATATGCCGCGCTCTGCCTCGGCAATAGCTCTTGATGATGTGGGTGTTCTGGTGGTCAACAAGGCAAACTTCCAGCGGATGGTGCAGACACAACCACAGCTTATCAGCAAGCTGACTACGCTTTTGTCAGAACGGCTCTGGTTCATCTACAAACAGCTGGGGAATTCGCTCATGACAGATCCGCTTGGAAAGATGTGGGACGCGCTTAATCTTCAGCTTGAAAAAAACCGTATTCCGGTTGTGCAGGGGGAAAGTTATACATTTGATTTTGGTCCAAAGGAACTGGTTACCATGGTGGGTCTTCCTGTAAACCAGGGCAATGCCGTGACACGCAAACTTTTTGAGAACAAGAAGGTCAAGGTCGTTAGCGGCAAGGTAAGTGTGACAGATATAGAAGAAATCCGCCGCCAGGCGGAGTATTTCAAAAAAATGGAAAAAATTGAACGTTCCCGTCGTCAGGGCTCTATACAGAACCAGAACCGCTAAGCCATTTTTCTGCATTTATTCACCTGAATTAACTGGTATTATTGTTGATAAAGCATTCTATTGGATGTAAAATCCCATTATGACAAAGATTTCAGGTTCATCAAAAATTCGGGTTTTACCCGGGTTTTTTTTATTGATATCATTCTCCTTTTCCTTAAGCACTTTGGCTGCGGATGACAGGGTTTTTTTTCAGGTGGATCCAGACGCGCATACAAGTGAAATTACAGATATTGTTGCGACTAAAGATGGCGCATATGCCGTAACCGGCAGTCTGGATAAAACCATACGTGTCTGGGATCTTTCGCTGCGGAGGGAGGTGCGTCAGATTCTGGGTGAAGCAGGCGAAGGGGACTTCGGCAAGATACAGGCAATAGCCCTTTCCCCTGATGACCAGGTGCTCGCTTCAGGTGGAATCTTTGGGCCAGAGACAAGTGCGTCTGCCGGGGATGTCAGACTTTATGATTTCAACTCTGGAACTCTCAAGCGGAGGCTTTCCGGTTCGACCTCGCCTGTGACAGACCTGGCTTTTTTGTCCGACGGTGCCTATCTGGCTGCAGGCCGGGAGGACGCGACAATAACGATCTGGGATTGCAAAAACGGTTATGCTGTCTGTCATACTTTCAGCGATCCCGGGATCAAGGAAAAGGTCAACGGTATCACCCTGTTCCGGGATCAGGATGCGGTACTTTTGGCCGCGGCTGTCGGCGACAATCTGCTTGTCTATTCTGTGACAGCGAAACTTCTGGTCGCAAAAAAAGATATGGATGATCCTGTCTATTCAGTTTGTATCGATGAAAAAAACAAACGTATCGTTGTCGCGCTAAAATTTTCCGCGCGCTCGGGCTCGGTTTATCTGTATGATTACAAACTTGCCCAAAAGGGATTTTTTAATGCCGAGAGCGGAGTTGAGGATCTCTCCATAGCGCTTTCACCTGATGCCGGGTTCATTCTGGTGGCGGGCAATACAGACAAGAACCAGGCAGTACTTTTTTACAATGACGTAAAGAGCAGAAAATATCTGATGTTCCCGGAAGTGGAGAAAGTGAGCGCCATCGCATTCGCGGATTCCTCCAGAGCTGTCGTTGCAGGTGGAACGGAGAATGCCTTGTATGTCTGGGATTTCATCAAGGGCGAGGAAATCCTTCTGTCAAAAAGTACACCAGTCATACGCGATGTCGGTATTGACTCCAGCACGCTTTACATTGGTTTCGACAAAACAGGAGCCGGATTCCGCTTTGACCTCGCGATCGGACTCCAGGACAACAAGATAACCGAGGGAATTCGCGAGG
>RPPD01000257.1 GCA_003818675.1 Spirochaetaceae bacterium | reverse complement strand
CTGTCCTGGTTTGTCACCCCAAAGCCCGCGATCTTCTCAAGAAGGAACATGATGTATGGCCTTGATTCCTTGATTTCATTTCTAGCTACGCGTCCTTCAAGATCCTCAAGCGCCCTTTTCATGAACTCCTCTTCATATGATAAAAGCATTGCACGCAGATATATATAATCCGGATTGTCAAAGTAGATCTCGTCCACAGACTTTATGGAAACAGGACGAGTCGAGCGGCCTGAATGCCTGAAATCATGCTGGAAAAGCGGCCATGCACTTGACGCGGGTTTTTCCGCGTTAAAGGCATAAAGGGTCCAGTCACTTGATCCTACAAAAAGGGTTTTCTTTGGCGAAAGGACCAAGGTGGTGATTTCTCCCTTCACAGGAAGCTCCCAGAGAATCTGCCCGAACGGATTTATTGCATAGACCAGACTCTTTTGCGTACCAGCGAAGATCGTGCCGCTATCACCCACAGCACATGAACCGGAAATCCTGCCCTCAAGGGGGACAGTCCACTGGATTTTGCCATCAGGAAAAAAGGCATAGACAATTCCGTTTGCCGAGGAAACATAGATCGTGTTGTCCCGGGCAATGACAGGTGAAAGGAGGGCAGCTGCACAGACTTGCGTCCAGCGGATCTTGGGAAACGGTGCGATGGCATAAAACGTGCCCCTGTCTGTTCCTACATACACCGTACCATCCAGGCCAATCGCAGGCGATGACGGAGCTCCAGCGAGCGGAAGGCTCCATTTCTTTTCCCCCCAGGGATGCAGACACAGAAGAGCACCCTCTGACAGGGGAACATAAATACTTCCATCGGAATCAATTACCGGCGCAGCAGAGGGAGCACCCTCCAGCTTGTATGTCCAGCGGAGACGGCCTGTATGGGAAATAGCGTAGAGTGTCCCTTCCTGTGTGATAATAAACAGGGTTCCATCACTCCGTTGGACTGGTGAATACATGATGGTCTGTTTTGTGGGAAAGGCCCAAATCTGCTTGCCCAGCACATGCAATGCAACCAGAGTTCCAGTCTTGTAACCAATATAAAGTGTATGATCCTGTCCCACAGTAAAACAGTCATCAAGACGGTCCTCCAGAAAAAACCGCCACTTCTGCTCCCCCCCGGCTGATATCGCGTACAGGAAACGGTCATCCGACAGAATGTAGGCTGTTCCATCCCTGGCAATGGCGGGATATGCACGGATCCTGCCTCCTGTGATAAATCTCCAGAGTTGGGCCCCGCTCTCAGCGCCGAGGTTATATGACAGTAAAAGAATACAGCATAAAAAAAAGAGCAATCCATGACGTTTCATTTGAATAGATTGTACCATGCAGGAAGAATATTTGGTACCCTTGAAAAAAGTGT
The DNA here is from genome assembly GCA_003818675.1 of Spirochaetaceae bacterium. The sequence continues at coordinate 3,026 of RPPD01000257.1, read as the reverse complement.
TTTCTCAGGTATCATGAAACCATGGCTGTAGAATATATAGACTCCCATTTTCACTATCTGGAAATGCTAAGGAAAAATCCGGAGGCCATGCAAATCATAAAATCCGCTTTTTCCTCTGGCCTTGCAAACGCCCTGGACGCAGGCGTTGACGGGGAGGATATGGAAACGCGGCTTGGTCTGCAGAGAGAGTTCCCTGGCATACTAACTGCCTTTGGTTACAGCCCTCACTGGGTCACTCAATCTGACTGGAAAGCCCGTGCAAGGACAGGACTTGAGGAATGGGGCAATTATCCGGACATCTGTGCAATAGGAGAAACAGGACTGGACTACCATTGGAATTATGGAAAGCCAGGAGAGCAGGAAGAACTCTTTCATATGCAGATTGATTTTGCCGAGAACTGCAGGAAGCCCCTGATCATCCACAGCCGCAATGCGGACAGGCAGACACACGAAATCCTTCTGCCCCACAAAGGAAGAATAAACGGGGTTCTTCATTGCTTTTGTTCAGACACTGCTTTTGCAGATAAAATGATAGACGCAGGTCTATATATATCATTTGCGGGAAACATAACCTACAAAAAATCAGAGATGCTCCGTACAACGGCAAAAACAACACCCATAGACCGTATTTTGCTGGAAACAGATTCGCCTTATCTTTCACCCGAACCCTTCCGCGGTAAAGACAACAGCCCTGCCAGAATGGGGATTATTCATGAATATGTGGCAAAAATAAAAGGAATCTCTGTGGAAAAACTGGCGGAACAAGTGAGGATAAATTTTACAAGATTATTTAAAAATAAATAAATTGGAGTTTCATCGAATTTCCTGCCAAATTGGAAAGCACGATGAAACTCCGGGGTATCCCGGGTTATCCCACAAAAATTTGACTGTAAAACAAATAGTAGTGGGATACCCTTAGGATACCCTGGTCTTATTCAACAATAATTGCTTCAGCAGGGCAGTCAGCAGCAGCGCTTTTAACAGCGGCTTCCTGACCAGCTGCAACCGAGGGGGTGATCACTTCAGCGATATCACCACCCATCTGAAACACTTCAGGGACACTATCAGTGCACAGCGCGCAACCTGTGCAGAGGTCTGCATCGATCCGTACTTTCATTAAACACTCCTTATGGGGATTTATTCGGGTAGTTATTACCTTTACGATAAACTAATATTAATTCCGCCGATATTCAAGTGTCATGGGAGTTTCATTACATAAATTTTGTATTGACTAAAAGGCTGAAACTCCTGTGTGCCCGGCAGCCTACAATCACATATAATATTTTTTCCGGGCACCCTGGGGAGTTGACACATTCCCAAAAATGAATATTGTTGCATGGAGAGTATAATTTTTTCCAGATTTGGGGGTAAATGTATGGTGGCACTTATCATAGGTCTTCTCATGATGGCATTTGGTGTCTGGGCGATATTGCCCGAAACCCTTTATGGTTTGGGCTGGGGGGAACCCGAGGTTATCTCCTTTTTAATGGGTGCTGGACCCATTCTCGCCCTGCTTATTGGCCTGATCGCGTTTTTCATCGGAATTGTGGATATTAAGGACAAAATGGAAGCTAAAAAGGAAGAAAAATCCCAGACTTCCGAAGAAAAGAAATAAATAAATCCCGGCAAAAACCACAGGTTTTTACTGGCAAAATTCAGTGAATTCTCCACTTGACAAGGAGAGATATATTGTGTAAATATGTCTCTCCTTGCATCTTTTTAACAGGTAGAAGAATATGAAAACAATTTGGACAAAACCCAAGGACGTACAAGAACAGTGGTTTATCATCGACGCAGAAGGCAAGACTCTTGGCCGCGTCGCAGCAAAGGTTGCTTCCATCGTCCGTGGTAAAGAAAAAGCAATTTTTACACCCCACCTCAATTTCGGTGACAAGGTTGTGATCATCAATGCGGAAAAGATCCATATTTCCGGGAAAAAAGCCCAGAACAAGATGTATTACCAGCATTCTGGATATATCGGCGGCATGAAATCAAGCAATTTTGCCAAAATGATTGTCCGCAAACCCACTTTTCCGCTTGAGCAGGCAATCAAGGGAATGCTCCCGCACGGGCCCCTGGGCAGAAAGTGTTTCCAGAACGTGAAGATATATGCTGGCACCCAGCATCCGCACGTGGCCCAAAAGCCGCAGGAACTGACCTTTTAGGGTAATAAGGAGTCTGTTGTGATAAAGAACCTTGCACAAGGAACAGGAAGAAGAAAAACATCGGTTGCACGCGTGATTCTGCGCTCCGGAAACGGCGCCATAGTAGTCAACGAGCTGCCGATTGAGACCTTTTTCCCCCAGCGCACACACCGCCTCATCATCGGCGAGCCTCTTGAAGTGACAAACAACACCAACAAGGTGGATATCCAGGTAAATGTGTCTGGTGGTGGAATTTCGGGACAGGCTGATGCCATCCGTCACGGCATTGCCCGCGCATTGGTAAAACTGGATGTAACCAACACCAGCACTCTCCGCGCCAACGGCATGCTCACCCGTGATCCCCGCATGGTGGAAAGAAAGAAATACGGAAGATCCGGTGCCAGAAAACGCTTCCAGTTCTCAAAACGCTAATTCTACAGAAAACAAGCATTTAATCGCCTCCCTGGAGCCTGCTGGCAAGGGAGGCTTTTTTTTTATCAATTTCAACAACCGCGAACCTCTTAAAATCCTTAAAAGCATAATCAGGGATTCAGGCATATTTGAAGGACAGATCCTTTCCGATTTGCGCATCCAGGAACTGTTTCTTGAAAATGAAACTGAGCTGGCCAAAAGAACAGGAATGGACATTCTTGGCAGGCGACCAAATTCAGAAAAGGAACTTCGTGACAAACTTGCAAGAAAGGGTTTCAGTAAGGCTGCCGTGAACCGTACATCAGAGAGATTTCTTGAACTCAGGTTGCTGGATGATCTGGAGTACTGCAAATCATGGATCAGATCCAGAATCTATGCAAAAAGATCGAGTAGAAACGAGATATTAGGTAAACTCATCACGAAGGGAGTAGGCAGGGATATAGCAAAAAT
>RPPD01000256.1 GCA_003818675.1 Spirochaetaceae bacterium | reverse complement strand
CGGTTGGCGCCATGAACGCCAGTGCAGGCGTTTTCACCGACAGCAAAAAGTCCCGGCATATTGGTCATCCCATTGGAGTCTACCTTGATGCCGCCGCAAAAATAGTGGGCTGCCGGCACAACAGGCACCGGTTCCTTTTCCATGTCTATACCCACAGCCTTGCACTGGGAATAAATACCCGGAAAACGCTGCCTGACATCCACATCTTTCATGCTGCGCGTATCCAGAAATACATATTCAGTGTCAGTCATTTCCATTTCACAGAATATGGCCCTTGCTGCTTCATCCCTGGGTGCCAGGTCTGCAAGGCGCGGATTGTATCGCTTCATAAAATATTCCCCGTGCTTGTTCATCAGCCTTGCGCCTTCTCCCCTGACAGCCTCTGAAATGAGAAAGCGCTTGACATCACGGTGATATAGAATCGTGGGATGGAACTGGATGTATTCTGCGTTGATGATTTCAGCACCTACACGGTGTGCCATAGCCATTCCGTCTCCGGTTGTACCCGCGGTATTCGATGTGTGGAGAAAGAGCTGCCCCACGCCCCCGGTTGCGAGTATCACCGCTCCTGCAAAAAAGATGCTAACCTTGTCAGTTTCTGCGTCATGAACATATGCCCCTATAACGCGGGTGGGCCTGTATCGTTCCTCAGGATCAGTCGAGTTATGGCTGTTGGTGATAAGGTCTATAACAGTATGGTTGGAGAAGATTTTTACCCTGGAATGCTTTTTTAAATGTCCAAGCAATGCCTTTTCAATAGCCTGGCCAGTTGTATCCTTGACATGGATGATGCGGCGGATTGAATGTGCGCCCTCCTGGGTGAACTCAAGCTGCTTTTTCTGATCCCTGCAGAATGGCACGCCAACCTTGTCTATCAGCCACTCCCGAACCGCTTTCGGGCCCTCTTCTACAACGAGCTTCACCGCTTCCCGTGAATTGATGTTGCTGCCTGCGTTCATGATGTCCTGGAAAAGCAGATCAGGCGAATCATTTCCATTTGTATATACTATGCCGCCCTGGGCATAGCGAGTGTTGCACTCTTCCAGTTCCGTTTCCTTGGAAAGTATGGCCACGGAAAGCCCTGCTTCATCCATGGCAAGTGCAGATGACAGTCCTGCTATTCCACTTCCTATGACAATTGCATCAAAATTCTCTCTCTTGCCAGTCCTCGCCATGCCTATTTTGCCTTTCCCTTTTCTACGCGTGCTATCATCTCCTCAAGAGTCAAATGCGCGTTTATTTTCTCTGATTCATCAACTGTAACCTGTCCGGAATCATCTCCACGCTTGATTGCTTCAAGTACAGAAAGCAGTTTGCCCTCCGTGATCTTGTTCATGTTCACGCATTCTGATTTGCGCAAAGGCAATACAGTAAAATCCTTGTGGAGCTTGCCAAGCCGTTGTACGAGATTGTATTCCGTGCCAATAAACACCGTTTCTCCCGGCTTTGTCTTTTCCACTTCAGCGATTATCTGGGATGTGGAGCCTGCAAAGTCCGCTTCAGCCACTACATCCCTCGGACATTCAGGGTGTACGAGCACCCGTGAATATGGGAATTTGTTTTTGGCCAAGCGGATGTCCATAACTGAAAAACGCACATGGACATTGCAGAAACCGTCCCATAAAATCATGCGAGTTTGCGGGCTTATGTTTGTCTTCTCCCCGTTTTTTTTAACGCTTCCGATCTCATTTTCAGGCACTCCCAGTTCAAAGGCGGTATTAAGCCCCAAGTTATAATCCGGCAAAAAAAATACGCGCTTGCCTTCGTCCAAAACCTGCTTTACCAGCATGGCGGCGTTTGAACTTGTACAGGTAATTCCCGCTCTGAGCCCTGCAGCAGCCTTAAGGCCAATGGAGGAATTTACGTATACGACTGGAACAAGTGGAGATGACTTGTTGTCCAGTTCTGCATAGAGCTTCTCGAAATCAGACCGCCCTGCCATGTCTGCGAGTGGACATCCAGCCTCTTTTTCCGGGAGGAAAACCTTCTGGTCCTTTCTGCACAGGATTCTGGCACTTTCGGCCATGAAATATACGCCACAAAAGATAATGTTGCTGGCAACTGTGCGTGAAGATGCAACAGCCAATGCATACGAATCTCCTGTAATGTCCGCGTGCCTGTAAACCTCATCTCGTTGATAATAATGCGCGAGAATGCAGACTTTGCCTTCAAGCTCTTTTTTTATTTTCTCTATTTTTTCTTCTGTATCCATCTTGTTATCCAACTGTGATATCCAGGGAAAAATCAAACGCAGGAGCAGAATGCGTCAATCTGCCCACTGAGATAAAAGATACTCCTGTATTGGCCATGACGGGAAGTGTTTCCAGATTGACGCCGCCTGATATTTCAAGAGGAATCAGACCGCCAGTGATTTTAACAGCCTCCCTGGTGGCTGCCACATCCATGTTGTCAAGCATAATGACATCAACTTTTAATCCCAGGGCCTCTTTAACATCATCAAGCGTGCGGCACTCCACCTCGATTTTGAATTTGTTCATCCATTTTTTCCTGACACATGATACTGCGTTGGTAATTGAACCTGAAGCGTCTATGTGGTTGTCCTTTATCAGTACCATGTCATAAAGCCCCTGCCTGTGATTGGTCCCCCCGCCCATGGTCACTGCATATTTTGAAAGCCTTCTGTATCCTGGAAGGGTCTTCCGGGTGTCAAGAATGACCGTTTTCCCGTATTTTTTTGCCTCTGTGACATATCTGCTGGCGATAGACGCAATTCCACTCAAGAAACAGATAAAGTTCAGGGCAGTGCGTTCTCCCTTGAGAAGCGAAACCGCTTTCCCTGTCAATTTTGCTACTTTGTCGCCTGATTTTAACGCATCACCGTCTGCCATTAGAAATTTTATACTGATTCCTGGATCTATTTTCTCAAAAACACGCTCAAAAATAAAGCTTCCGGCAAGTATTCCATCCTGTTTGGCCAAAAGAACAGCCTTTGCCTCTTCATTCGTGAAAATGGATTCTGCAGTGACATCCCCCTCATTTCCAAAATCCTCTTCAAATGCCAGGTCAATGAGATGGTCAAAATCACGCTTCATAATGGCAGTATGATAAGACAAGTTGGGCCTATATGCAAGTGGAATGATTGTCATACCATGGGATTTGACAAAGCCAGGGCAGTAACTTATATTTGAGATTGCTCCGCAAGCAGCCTGGTGCAATTACACTTGAAAGGATACACAATGTCAGGCATGGAAACGATAGCTACAACCCTGAAAAAAAGCTTTAACAGCGCTTTCGCGGAGATTTTTTCTGAAAACCAGATATCAGTAAATTCCACACGCGAAGTCCCTGTTTTCAAACCCATGCAAATAATAGCAGTAATTGGACTTACAGGAGACCTCCAGGGGAGCATTTTCCTTGGGTGCGACCATAAAGAAGGCCTGGATCTGGGTAAAGAACTCTGGAACGAACAGGGCATCTCCACAGATCCTTCAAGCGGTGAAAGCATCATGCGCTCCGTACTTGCCGAATTCTCCAACCAGATAGGCGGCAGGGCCTTAATGTACCTTCAGGAAGGTGGTACAGACTGTAATATGACCCCTCCAACGGTATTTACCGGCTCCTATATACATTCAGAACTCTGCCAGGCAGTCATCCGTTTTACTCATATTCTTTCAGGCAGTTTTGGGGAAGCGCATCTGCATATTGAAATAAAAAACATAAAAAAAATGGATAAAAACAGTTGACAAGTTCTTGCCTGACGGCTTAGATTTGGGGGTATAAGAATACACTCTACGTAGACAATTTTGAGTGGGGGGACAGATTAACTATGTTTGTACGCAAGAGAAGCATTCTTGATGATCCTCTGATGCCAGTATTTTTCCTTTCCGAGGACGAAGAAGACGAGGAAGAGGACGAAGAATTAGCTGACGATGAAGAAGAAGATGAAGACTCGGAAGAATATGACGACGATTTCGAGGATGAATACGAGGATCTAGACGAGGATGACGACGAGGAAGACTTCGAAGAAGATGACTACGAGGACGAGGAAGAGGACGAGGAAGACCTTGAAGAGGATGAACTTGACGAGGAGGAGGACGACGTAGACGACTTCGAAGATGACGAAGAATTCCTTGGGGACGAGGAATACGATGTTGACGAGGATGATATAGACTACAACGAGTTTGACGAGTAGTCTATGACCGGACTCTGAAACATCAGCTTCTCCAGTTCATAGAATGCCCGTTTTTCACTATCCATCAGGTGGACAATAAAAAATCCGCAATCCAGAAGAAGCCATCCAGAGTCATCATTTTTATCAGACTGATAGCGCATTTGGAGATTTTGCATCGCCAGATGCGCTCTTGCGTTTTCTGCAAGACTTTGCAGGTGGCGAGAACTTTTTGCAGTTGTTATTATGAAAAAAT
>RPPD01000255.1 GCA_003818675.1 Spirochaetaceae bacterium | reverse complement strand
TAACAGCGTTCCTCCCTGGTTGTTCAGACATGATCGCAAGGTTCATACCCAAATCAAGTCCTGCTGTAAGCGCGGAAATCATCCTCCACGCATCTGACATGCAGACAGAGGATTTTTTTGGATATTCAGTTTCCATCAGCGGGAACTACGCAATTGTGGGTTCATTTTACGAAGATGGCGGTGACAGCGATCCCGCATTAACTGCGGGTGCCGCCTATATCTTTGAACGGGCTTCTGGTGGCGGCTGGACCCAGCGTGTCATCCTGCACGCCTCCGACATGCAGGCAAATGACAATTTTGGAATAAGCGTCTCCATAAGCGGTGATTACGCCATTGTAGGGGCTCCGGGTGAAGACGGAGGAATCGGAGACCTTGTATCAGGTGCGGGCGCAGCCTATATCTTTGAACGGGATTCCGGCGGGACATGGAACCAGCAGACAATCCTCCACGCGTCTGACTTGCAGGCAAATGATTCTTTTGGCTATTCAGTCGCCATCAGCGGCAACCATGCAATCGTTGGAGCATTTACTGAAAATGGCGGAGCAGGCGATCATTTTTCACACGCTGGCGCCGCCTATATCTTTGAGAGGGATTCCGGGGGAACATGGAACCAACAGGCAATCCTCCACGCATCCGACTTGCAGGTAAATGATTATTTTGGTTTTTCAGCAGCCATCAGCGGCGACTATGCCATTGTCGGGGCGCGTCTGGAGGATGGCGGAGCAGGTGATCTTGTCACAGACGCCGGCGCTGCATATATCTTTGAGAAGGATTCCGGGGGGACATGGAACCAACAGCAAATCCTCCACGCATCCGATATGCAATCCACAGATTGGTTTGGCTATTCAGTGGCCATCAGCGGCAGCTATGCCGTTGTCGGGGCACAATATGAAGATGGTGGAAACGGAGATCCATTTCAATGCGCCAGTGCCGCATATATCTTTGAGAGGGATTCCGGCGGGACATGGAACCAACAGCAAATCCTCCACGCATCCGATATGCAGGCATTTGATTATTTCGGCACCGCGGTTTCCATCAGCGGTAATCGCGCAATTGTGGGGGCTTGTTCTAAAGAGGGTGTATCAGGCGGCCCTGTCTCCAGGGCTGGCGCCGCCTATGTCTTTGAGAGGGATTCTGGCGGAGCCTGGATGGAACGCACGATCCTTCAGGCTTCCGATATGCAGGCAGATGATTTTTTCGGGGATTCCGTGTGTATCAGCGAAAATTATATAATTGTGGGTGCTGATTTTGAAGACGGCGGTGACAGCGGTACTGTATCAAATACCGGTGCAGCATATATTTTTGAATAAACTGCACAGAATAATGGCAATGCTATTGGTTTTCCCCTTTGAACGTGCTATAATAGATACCAGATGAACAAGTCCCCATAAAAAGCGAGGGAAACTCAATGAAAAAAAACCATAGCAAATCCATTTTTGCACTTGCTATTGCAGTAATAGGCCTTTTCTCCTGCGACTTTCTGTCACAGACAGGAAGCATGGGCGGTATGGCCCTGGTGAGGATTCCGCTTGTCGAGGATGAAGGTTCACGCGCGATTTCAAAGTCCTTTATTCCTGCCGGAATCAGCATAACTGGTTTTACAATTAACGTTTTTGGACCCGGAATGGAGCCCATGACCAAATATGTATCCCGCGGGGCAAAAGTAGTAGATTTTTATGTGCCTGCCGGCCGTGACCGCCATTTTACACTGGAAGTACATTTTTACATCACTGATTACAACCTTTTCCCATATGCCAATATACGCTCATTCAAAGGCAGGGAAATTGCAGACTTGAAGGCCGGCTCCTTTGTGGGACTGACAATGGATATGGTCGCAGGAGCCACGGATCTGATCGTAGTTGACAACCAGAACACAACCGTATGGGCAGGTGAATCAATTCTCTGGTCAGACACAGCAACTACGGAAGTCTCATTCTCAACCGATGTTGACATTGCCCCTGACGGGACCCTGATCATCGCCAAGGCCGGCGATATGACAGCAGACCAGATTTTTTATACAACAGGAATCTCCGATGCCGGCGGCTTTGACGCCGTTGCCGGGTATTTTGACGCTGGATGCCGAGTGCGTTCGCTCGCGATTGACAGGCAGAGGGGAATCCTGTATTTCTCAAGCGATGACAATCCCGCACAATTTTATCGCGCGCTCATTCTATCGGAGGATCCGGTGGAAATTCAGAAACCCAGCCTATTACCGGCTGGTTCGATAGCCTCGGTCGAGGGTATGGCAGTGGACACTTGGGACGGCAAACTGTACATTGCCGGTACACGGACTTTCGGTGCGTTTTCAATTGCGGCCCTTGTCAAATATGATCCTGTTCTTGAAGTTGTTGAAGATTTTGAATCAAAAACAACGTGCCAGCAAATCAAGAATCTCAGGGATGTTATAGTAAAGGATAACGGCGTCTTTGTTTTGAATGTCGCAGATCTTGCAGATCCGCAATTTCCCAGTATACTCAAGTTCAACAGAAATCTTGACTATCAGGGCGGGTACGGCGCGCTGTCCAGGGACGGGACCACGTTTAAACCCTCAATGCTTGCTGGAGCATTTTATTTCCCAAAGAGGTTTTTTGCACACGAAAACAGCGGCTTGTATGTAATTGATGATTCCGCCATACAAGATGACTTTGACCATGATTGGGACAAGCTCGTTTATGTAAACGAGAATTTCAGTTCATCAAGCTGGCAGGCCTTTCCCTCCAGCATAGGTATCAGGGGAGAGACTTTGGATCCCTTCGAATTTTTTGAATAATATTATTACTGTCAAGCAATAATTTATAAAACAAATTTTAAAAAAAGTGCTCCACGCTTTACTCATTGCATTTTTCCCGAAATGTGATACATTGGAAAAATATCTATAGAATATGGAGTAACTGATGAAATTTGCCCGCTCAAAAACCGTACTGATTCTTTACGCCGTCATGCTTTCCCTTCTCTCCTGCGACTTTCTCTCGCAGACCGGGAACATGGCCACTGTCATGATACCGCTTGATTTTGATGACGGTTCACGTGCAATTTCAAAAAACTTTATGCCGGCCGGAGTCACCATAAGCGGCTTTACAATCAGCGTTTTTGGACCCGGCATGCAGCCAGTGAAAAAATATATCTCACGGGGGGCCAGATACGTCAATCTCCAGATTCCTGCAGGCAAGGATCGGCACTTCAAGGTCGAAGTGCATTTTGATATATACAGCAGTACGGATTTTCCCTACACACATGTACGTTCCTTTATTGGCAGGGCCATTGCGGACCTCAAACCAGGTGCATATGTGGGGCTTCCCATGAACATGCATGCCGGCGCCACACAGCTGCTTGCGCCGGACAGGTACTTAACAAGGGTCTGGTCATCAGATTCGCTTTCAGGTTTTGGCATTGGTACGTTTGGTAATCTTGGGCAGGGTGCCTCCCTGTTGCCCAATGACCTGGATATAGCCTCTGACGGGAGCCTCATCTGCGTCAATAATGCACAAGCCATAGGAATGGTCTGGTCCCAGGCATACAATTCCAGCAGCACAGGTACATACGGCCCCCTGTTGGCCAACCATCCATTTCCCTGCCTTGCGGTAGACCGCGCCAGGGACTTTTTTTACACATGCTGGTTGGACGACAGGCCCGTGGCTTCGCAACGTATTCAGTACATGTACAAATACTCATATGATCCGGCCACACATACTGTCACAATACCATTGGACATGAGGAATCCAAACATGGACCTGTCAATACCGGATGCCGGTCTTGTTGTCCATTCAATTTTTGGCATTGATGTTGATCCATTCAACGGCAACCTGTACATAACCGGCATTGTAGCCGATGCGATGTATCATCCAACACCAGCATCAATGGTTCCCGCTCTCATCAAATATGATCCGTCTTTTGCTTCGGGGGGCTTTACGATTGGCCGCGTGATTGATTATGTCACCCTTCCCCAATTCAGACAGCTTAATGATGTAATCGTCAAGGACGATTCAGTTTTTGTTCTCAACGAGGTTCTATATACCGAAAACACCCTGCCCGTGCTCTTCAAATTTGACAGGAATCTGAAATACAAGGGCGGGTACGGGACAATATCATACTCGGGCACAGCTTTCATCCCTTCCACCGCAGCGGGCAAGTTTTATCACCCCAAACGCTTCATAGCGCATGAAAACGAGGGACTATACATTATTGATGATTCAGGGATTATTGTCGGCGGCGGTACCAGCGGGCCTGATTATGACAAGATAGTTCATATAGACACAAATATGAGTTCATCCAGCTGGACTACCTATCCCGCGACACAGACAATAGTTGCATCCAACGAGAATTTTCATTTCTTTGATTAAGTAAAAGCGCGCAGGTTTTTCTGCCCGCTTTTACTTAATCCGTACGGTCGACC
>RPPD01000254.1 GCA_003818675.1 Spirochaetaceae bacterium | reverse complement strand
GCATGGACGGAATTCTACTGGTCGACAAGCCCCAGGGAAAGACATCGCACGATGTCGTGGACGCGGTCCGCCGCGACCTGAAGGAGCGCGGCGTCGGCCACGCCGGCACCCTCGACCCCCTGGCCACCGGACTGCTGGTCCTCGGCGTCGGGAAGGCGACGCGGCTGCTGGAGTACATGCAGTACGACAAGAGCTCCATCGCCACACGCTTCAAGGACACCGGTATGCTCACCCCCATGTCAGAAGCATGGGACACAGACGTGTTCAAGCAGGCTGATGCAAGGTTCGGCGGACAGAAACTCGGCGAACTCCAGATTTCAGTTGCCAAGGACATGCCCAAAGTTGTCTCCGGCAATATTTTCTGGGACGCAATCAACGACTACACAGAACAATATGCGCAACTCAACGCAGGAAAACTCACCGTCGAGCAGGCGCTTCAGAAGACTCAAGAGGCCGCGGCAGCGCGACTCAAATAGTTCCTTTCTTCCCCGGAGAGGAGGAGAAATCCTCCTCTCCTCTTTTAAGGAGGCCACCATGGAAACCAATACTGGCGCAATACTTACAAAACCGGCGCTCACCAAGAAAAAACTTGAAATGGTCACCGCCCTCTACATGGCCGGTCCCTATGTGCTCCTCATGCTGGTTTTCACCATAGCGGTTTTCGTCATGGGAGCCATGATGAGCCTTACCGATGCGGCCAGACTTGATCCCGGTACTTTTACAGGAATTCAGAATTACATTGACGTGATTTCAAATCCCAAATACTGGACATCGGTGTGGACAACCCTGCAATACACGGTATTTGCCATGCTCGTCCAGATCCCCATAGCATTTGTACTGGCCTATATCCTCAACAATATAAAGAGCAGGTTTCGCGCGGTCCTCAGGGCCTCGTTTTTCATTCCGGTTCTCATCAATAACGTGGTGATTGCCCTTCTCTTCCGCATGCTCTTTTCCGGTGATTACGGCATCATCAACTGGGCCATGGGAACCATGGGACTGCCCAACAACACCGAGTGGGTCAAAAATCCCAACCTCGTAATCCCAATGCTTGTAATAGTCAGTTCATGGCAGTGGATGGGATTTCACGCGGTCTATTTTCTGGCCAATCTCCAGACAATTGACCGCTCGCTCTTTGAGGCGGCAAAACTTGACGGGGCGTCACCCTTACGGGTTCTTTTCCAGATAGTATTCCCGATGGTAAGGCCCGCTTTCACCTTTGTGATGATCACTTCGGCCATCGGATGCCTACAACTCTTTGACCTGGTTTTCCTGCTCTTCCCGGACGCGGGTTATGTCGGAGGCACGGCCAGGACCATCATAGCCTATATATATGACGAGGCATTCTCCCAGCAGGCGAGGTTCGGATACGCTTCCGCAGCGGGCTTTGTGTCATTCTTTATGATTTTGATCGTCAGCCTTTTCCAGCTCAGGTTCCTCGGGCTTGGCAAGGCTGAAGAGTAGGAGTCCAACAATGAAAAGGCAATCAATTTATTATATCAACATGATTCCAAAGATCTTCGGCATGATCATCCTCAGCGTGATAGCGCTCATGTTTCTTTTCCCGATTCTATGGCTTGCAGACTCGGCGTTTCGGCCGCAGACAGACGTGCTCAAGGTTCCGCCGATTCTCATAGACAAGGGCTTGCCGGCCATGGGTCTATTCACGCTTGACTCCATGAAAAAGGCGCTTGTTGACTGGAACGTTTTTCTTTCCTTCATCAACTCGGTCTACATAACACTGGCCGGAATAGGGCTTACCATCATCATCTGCTGCATGTGCGCGTACGCGTTTTCGTACCTGAACTTCCCGCTCAAGCGCGTTGTGTTCGTGGTAATACTCGCCACGATGATGCTTCCGATGACAACCATGATTGTTCCGTATTTCAGGGTGCTTGGAACATTAAAGCTCGTGGGAAATCCGCTTGGACTCATCATCCCGTACGCAGCCTCGGCTTTCGGAGTTTTCCTGCTCCGCCAGTATTTCGTGAAAATACCCTTCTCGTTTATTGAATCCGCCCGCATGGAAGGCGCACACGATTTCCGCATTCTGTTCCAGATCATCATGCCCCTGGCAAAACCCGCGATAGCAGCGCTCTCCATTGTCCAGTTCAGGCAGATATGGAACGACTTCCTCTATCCCATGCTCGTATTGAAAAACCAGGCGCTTTTCACGCTTCCGATAAAAATCCAGTTCATGGACAGCCAGAACCTGAACAAGCCTTATGACGCTATTTTGGCAACTGGATTTATCGCGGCCATTATCCCGATCGTTTTCTTTCTGATATTCCAGCGCCAGTTTATAGAGGGAATGACCGGCGGAGTCAAGCACTGATCCTCCGGGTTTCCCAAAGCCTGCTCGCGCAAGCTTCCGGTTCCGGGATAAGCCCGGGCCACATACATTCTCTAGGAGGAATCAATGCAGTTCGGTTTTTTTGACGATAAAAACCGTGAATACGTAATCCAGAAGCCGGACACCCCGCTCCCCTGGATCAACTACCTTGGATCGGTAAATTTTTTTTCAATCATATCTCACACTGCCGGCGGTTACAGTTTTTACAAGGATGCGCTTCTGCGCCGCCTGACACGCTTCCGCTACAACACACAACCAGCAGACATTAATGGTCGCCTTTTCTACATCAGGGATGAAGACACAATCTGGTCTCCGGCCTGGAAACCTGTAAAGACCGGGCTTGATCGCTGGGAATGCAGGCATGGTACCGGATATACCAAAATCACCAGTGCAAAGAATGATATCGAGGCTTCGCTATTATTTTTTATCCCGGTAGGAGACAATGCCGAGATAACCCTTCTGCGTGTAAAAAACACAGGCAATAAAAATAAAAAAATCAAGCTCTGGAGTGTCATAGAGTTCTGCCTCTGGAACGCGCTTGACGATATGAACAACCTGCAGCGCACACTATCCACCGGAGAGGTCGAAATTGCACCTGCTGCTATTTTTCACACAACCGAATATCGCGAACGCAGGAATCATTATTCATTCTACGCAACAAACACAAATCCTTCAGGGTTTGACACTGACCGTGATGCCTTCTTTGGCCAATACAACGGCTACCATGAACCAGAGGCGGTATCGCGCGGCAATTGTTGTGCATCAGTAGCACATGGATGGTCACCAATCGCGGCGTTCCAGTTTGACATTGCGCTCGCACCCGGCGAGGAAAAAGAGATCATCTTCTCACTCGGGTATGTTGAAAACAAGGCTGACAAGAAATGGGAAAAACCGGGGATCGCTGACAAGAAACAGGCGCAAAAAATCATTGACAAATACTCTTCTCCCGGGCAGGTGAGTGCTGCCCTTGATGAGCTAAAGTCTTATTGGGACGGACTTCTTGGGGTCTATTCAGTCTCAAGCCCTGAAAAAAAACTGGACCGCATGGTAAATATCTGGAACCAGTACCAGTGCATAGTCACTTTCAATATTTCACGCAGTGCCTCCGGGTTTGAGACAGGCATAGGCCGGGGGATTGGTTTCAGGGACACAAACCAGGATGTACTTGGCTGCATGCACCAGATACCACAACGTGTGCGGGAGCGGCTTTTGGATGTCGCCGCCACCCAGCTTGCCTCCGGAGGAGCATTCCACCAGTACCAGCCACTCACCAAGCGGGGCAATAATGTCATAGGCGGCGATTTCAACGATGATCCACTATGGCTGATCATGGCGGTATGCGCCTATATCAAGGAGACTGGTGACTGGGAAATCCTTTCCGAGAAGGTCATGTTTGAAAACAATCCAGGGATCACTGGCACAATACTCGAACACCTGTTAAAGGGTTTTGACTTTGTAACCTCCCGCAGAGGTCCGCACGGACTGCCCTTGATTGGCAGGGCGGACTGGAATGACTGCCTGAACCTGAATTGTTTTTCAGAAACACCTGACGAGTCATTTCAGACCTGTACAAACATGGACGGGACGACCGCAGAGTCAGTGTTCATTGCCGCACTGATGGTCCTTGCGGGAAAACAGCTTGCCCAGGTACTCTCACATGAAGGCCATGGGAAAAAATCGGATGAGGTCAATAAAATAACCGGGGACATGGAGCAGACAATCGTCAAACACGGTTGGGATGGCAAGTGGTTCCTGCGGGCTTATGACGCTTTGGGCAACAAGGTGGGTTCATCATCAAATACTGATGGTAAAATCTTTATTGAAACCCAGGGATTCTGCGGAATAATCCAGGCTGGCCATGACAAGGGTTATCCGCTTATGGCGCTTGAAAGCACAGAAAAATACCTGGCCACTGAACACGGAATTGTACTGGTTGATCCGGCATTCACAGACTACCATCTCAACCTGGGTGAGATATCCTCATATCCTCCAGGATACAAGGAAAACGGCGGTATTTTCTGTCATCATAAGCCATGGGTCAT
>RPPD01000253.1 GCA_003818675.1 Spirochaetaceae bacterium | reverse complement strand
GATCGTGCGGTTCTCGTTCTAAGCTCTTCTCATATTCATTGTCAGACATATTGTCTTCCTCCTATTGTCTTTGACATTAAAAGGGGATATCGTCTTCGAAATCGTCCTTTTGCTGCGGACCAGAAAAACCAGCAGCAGGCGCTTCCTTGTTGCCGCCGCCAGAACCAGAACCACCCTTGCTGCCCAGAAGCTGAACATTGTTTGCGATGATTTCCACTTTGCTCCTGGGTTGGCCGTCCTGTTCCCACTTGTTCTGCCGCAGTTCTCCCTCTATCCCCACCTGTTTTCCCTTGACCAGATACTGGGCAATGGCTTCACCCATTTTACCCCAGATTACAACATCGAAAAAATTGGCCTCTTCAGTCCACTGCTCGTCAACTTTTCTCCTGCGGTTGACCGCGAGTGAAATCTTGCATACTGGTGTTCCAGTATTGGTATATTTGAGCTCCGCGTCACGTGTAAGACGGCCTACGAGAACCACATGGTTGATATCTGCCACAGGATCCCTCCACTTTCTCCGGATGTCCGGTCATGCCAAAAATGCATCAAGCTACCCTGATAAAAAGGTACTTGAGTATTTCCGGTTTTATTTTGAGATTTTTCTCAATTGCTGCAATGCTCGCAGGCGGTGCTTCAATCTCGAAAAAGAGATAGTGCCCTGCATCATTCTTTCTGATTGGATAGGCAAGCGGCTGCTTGCCCTTGTCCTCTTCCTTGTTGATTATAACACCCGCGTTGGTAAATTCCGTTTTGAGCACAGACTTTCCTGTTTCGAACACTTCACCCGCGGGGCTCAGGATGAAGGTAGCCTCGTATTTATACACTGTATCCTCCTTATGGTCGTGTTGATCCGCGCGCTTTAACCATTGCAGTCTGCCGCGGATAAAGAGGTGAGCGTCATAGTACCCAAGCACTGGTTTCGTGTCAAGGGGCGTACTTTAAAGCATTCTGTTGTTTTTTCCGATACTCTGGATAACATTATGACAAATATTATCCACTATGAAGACGACATATTTTTCCTCTCCGCTACGGCCAAAAAGCTCGCAGATAGCCTGATGCTTGAGCTTGACCCGTCTCTTTTCGCGGATAAAATAATAAGTGAAATCAACTATCTCTCCAAGACCATCGAATACTTCATGAACCAGTTGAAAACCACCACCCTGAAGGTGAACCGCCAGAACTACCTGAAAAGCATTTTCCTGGTAAATAAACAATATATTGACATTCTCACAGGCATTCTTTCAGGGAAATATCCGTTTTCAATCCATCTTTCCGGGGAGCGAGGCAGTATGGAAGCATCAAAACTCCGTCACACTGAATTTTCCAGCGAGCTTGAGGACACACTTGCCGGTATAAACAAGACACCCGGGGAAAAGGATGTCATTTCCGAAGAGGAATACAAGATACTTTTCACCCCTGACCAGGAAGAAGAATAGTGTCATCCCGGATGTTGTTTCCAACAGTCAATAAGGATTCTCGACAGGCTTAAGGGGGCTGGAAGCTCCGGCAAATTGTCTCTTGTAAACCAGGCAGCCTCGTTTAGTTCATTATTGTCCACATGTATCGTTCCGTTCTTGTATTCCGCTGTGAAAGCCACCATGAGCTGGCTTGGAAACGGCCAGGGCTGGCTCGCGAAGTAGCGTACTGACTGGACCGAGATGCTGGTTTCCTCCATCACCTCCCTCGCTGCACACTGTTCCAGGGTTTCCCCTGGTTCTACGAATCCCGCTATTACTGAATAAACGGATTTTGTCCACCTTGCAGACCAGGCGAGCAGCAGGGAATCTCCCTTTGTCACAGCCACAAGAACTGCAGGGGTAATCCGTGGATAAAAATCCAAACCGCATTTCGTGCATCTTGTCGCGCGTTGTCCAGGAATATACTGGGTCCTGCTTCCACATTGGCCGCAATACCTGTGTGTCCTTTCCCAGTACAGTATCTGTGAGGCCATTCCTGCAATGGCAAACAGGGGTTCCGGAAGAACGCCAAACAGGGGACGAAGTTTGTCGAACCTTGCACCTGCAGGAAGAACGCACTTTTGGGTGATTGTTCCCGCATAACAGGGAGCTTCGCGATACCATCCAAGAAACTGGAACGTTTCAAAAGTTGCAGGTGCAATGCTTGGGGGTTTTATTGCTTTAGGGATCGTTGTTGCTCCCAAATTATCTTTTTCATTATCTGGAAATACCAGAAGTTCCTCTTCACAAAAAATAAACCAGTATGAACTGATTTGCGCTGAGGGAGGATTTATTCCAGGGACAAAATCTCCGTTCAAAGAGTCATATGCTGTCCGCACACTGCTTTCAGCCATAAAAAACCTCCCAAAAAGGTGATTATTCCAGATATTTGCCAAACAATCAATTAACGGGTTGGTTTAAAAAACATTGCAAATTCAAACCCATTATTATATAAATAGGAGTATGAAAATCTCCGCGCGTCTCCAGCGCCTTATTACCGAGGCTCTGGCCCATTCATTGCCTGTACAGATAATGGTGCGAATAACCAAAATCGTCGATCCGGACTATGATCTTTATGAGCGCACAGGATTTCCCGCCAATATGCCGATTCCAAACATAAGCGCGGCACGGCAGATTACCATTGACATAATAGCACAGGGACTATTGATTGATTTTATTGAAGCCATGATAGATGTCCATGAAAACGGCATCATGGGAAAAACTTACCATATTCGCCTGCTACCCCAGATCATCAAGGAAATCGAGGCGCTTGGGTACAGCTATAACCATGACGAGGGCACATTCTTTGAAAAGAGCGATGGCCTGAAGACAATGAACTGGGGCATTCTCCTTCCCGGCAAAATGTATGACCTGACCTTCATGAGCATTGATATAGTCAACAACACCCAGCTGGTCCGCAAGTACAATAAGGAGATTATTGCGGAGGTATATGCCGACCTCAAGGAGTTCTTTACCCGCGAGGTCGAAAAACGAAATGGCCGAATCTGGAACTGGGAAGGCGACGGGGGTCTCGCGGCATTCAATTATGATGATAAAAATGTCAAAGCGGTCTTAAGCGGAATAGACATACTGCTCGACTTGTTCCTCTACAATCTGTTTAAATGCCCCTTAAAAGAGCCGCTGCAGGTGAGAATTGCTGTCCATACAGGTCCATGCCAGTTTTCCTTTAATATCCGGGAAATACAGTCAGAAACACTGCGTACAGTAAGCGAACTTGTCACCAAGTATGGCTTGCCTGATCACCTCACCATATCACCCAGCGTATACTCGGATTTAGGAAGTAAACTCGAACTCTTTTTTAAACCTATAACCTTGAAGAGCTCTAATTTCGTATATCAATACCACGTTGAGTGGGAGGATTAGATTGGATATTGTAATTTTCACAAACTCCGAACCTTTCCGGAAAAAACTGCGCGCAAAGGGATTGTTCTCGCTTCCCACTTCTGAATTGCGCAAGGGTCTTTCACAATATTCCGGACCAGTGCTTGTTTATATTGACTTGTCGGGTTTTTCCGCCTCATGGGAAAAAACACTCGCCATGCTTTCCAAACGCCAGCATATATATTACGGCGTTCTTGATCCCAAAAAACAGGTTAAAAATGTCATGGAGCTTGTCTTTGGAGGCGCAGTAGACTACCTGTGCGGCACTCAGATTGCACATGAACTTGGAATCAAGCGGATCAAGAAAATCACTGCTTACCTGAAAAAATACAGAATTGATTATTCCCAGACTGCAGACCACGAGAAAAAGATAGCGGCCAAGTCCATTGAATACATCCCCGTTGCAGGAGGGTGGCAGGACATTGTCCCAGGCACGGAATATACCTTTTCTATCATGTTTGTAGAACTGGATGACCAGCAGGAAATGGAAAAAAAATACGGTAAGAAAAACCTGGAGAGCGCCCTTGAAGTGTTCAGACGCTATATTGAACGCAACTCCACGGCTTTCGGCGGCCGCCTTTGGATGTGGTCCAGGTTTGGCGGAATCGTACTTTTTCCGTTCAATGCTGAAGATTCAACCGCTGTTCTGTGCGGATTCAGGCTAATGTTATATAAATTCATGCATGACGTTGAGGAGTCATTTTTCCCGCATTTTATTTCATTCAGAATTGCGCTTCACCTTGGGAACATGAAATATCAGGAAAACAATACAGGCGAGGTTATCTCTGATTCCATCAACTCAATTTTTCACATAGGCAAGAAATTCGCGGAGCCGGGGAACCTTTACGTCACACAGGAAATCTTTAACTACGCGCCAGCTCCCATAAAAAGTTATTTCAAGAGTGCTGGTACATTTGAATCCAGGCCAATCCTCAAAATGCGCCGCCCGATAATTGAGACCTGAAGTCAGGCTGATTAAAAATCCTATTATGGATGTCAAATTTGCCCCACATCCCATGAACTTGTACTTTTCCCATTTTTCTAACAATATG
>RPPD01000252.1 GCA_003818675.1 Spirochaetaceae bacterium | reverse complement strand
CCTGATGCGTATCATCGACTTTCACACTCACGCGTTCCCCGATACAGTTGCCGATAAGGCAGTGCCCCTTTTGGAACACGAGGCGGATACAAAGGCTTTCCACGATGGAAAAATCTCCTCGCTTCTGGCATCCATGGACCGCGCTGGAATAGAAAAAGCCGTTGTATGCTCAATATCCACAAAACCATCACAGTTTACCCCAATACTGCAATGGTCTTTGGATATAAAAAGTGACAGGCTTGTCCCGCTCGCTTCTGTTCATCCTGAAGATCCTGATCTTGTTGCGCATATCCATGCTGTGAAACAGGCGGGTCTTTTGGGTATTAAAATGCACCCCTACTATCAGTGCTATTCCGTGAATGAATCCAGGATGGATCCATTTTATCAGGCCCTTGAGGAAACAGGTCTGTTCCTTGTATGCCATACCGGATTTGATATAGCATTTCCACATGACCGTATCGCTGATCCGGAAAAAATAGTTGATGTCATAAAAAGATTCCCCAAACTCAGGTTTATCACTACACATCTGGGCGCCTGGAAAGACTGGGAGGAAGTTGAAAAGCATATCATAGGCAGGCCGATATTGATGGAAATTTCCTATACGCTGGGTATTCTTGATGATGCGAGCGCTGTCCGCCTTCTTTTAAAGCATCCATCTGATTACATTATCTTTGGTACAGACAGTCCCTGGGATGACCAAAAAATGGCAGTTGACCGGTTTATGGCTCTCCGGATTCCGGATAAAATCAAAGAGAAGGTGATGTTCAAAAATCCCGCGCGTCTTCTGGGGTTGTTATAGAATCAACGGTTCTGTGGAGTTTCGTTGTTTACATTTTCTCAAGGAACGGTATACCCGCCAATTTAAAGCCGCTCTTTAAAACTTCAAGAACCGCTTTCAGGACTTCAATACGGGTGAGCACAATGTCTTGATTGTCATTCCTGAGCACCTGGTTGTCATGATAGTAACGCGAAAACAGCTTTGCCAAATCATAAAGAAATCCAGTGATTACAGACGGATTCATTTCATATGCTGCCCTGGCCACATATGATGGAAAATCCGAGACAAGCTTGATGATCTCCCACTCCTCATGAATGGTCAAAAGCGATGTGTCGACCTTTCCCTTCTCATACTTTTCCTTGCGCTCTGCAAACTTGCGCAGAATACTTGAAATGCGGGCGCCTGTATACTGTAAATATGGTCCTGTGTTCCCGGTAAACGAGATTGATTCCTTTGGATCAAAGATAATGTCTTTTTGTGGCGTCGCAGCAAGGAGATAGTAATTCAGCGCGCCCAGGGCGATCTTGCGTGCAGTGGCAGGAACGTCTTCTATTTCTTCCTCCCTTTCGCGGCTTTCAATTTCCTCAAGAGCAAATTGAGTGAGCTCTTTTATAAGATCGTCCGCGTCCACAACAGTGCCCTCACGAGATTTCATCTTGCCCTCAGGGAGATTGACCATTCCATAAGAGAGGTGATAGAGGTTTTTGGCCCATTCAAATCCAATCATCTGGAGCACCAGAAAGAGCACTTTGAAGTGGTAGTTCTGTTCCGAGGCAACAACATAGACAAGTCTTTCAAAGGGCCAGTCATTGTGTCTCATAACCGCTGTCCCTATGTCCTGCGTCAGATAAAGACTAGTGCCATCAGCGCGCAGAAGCACCTTTTCATCCAATTTGTGATTTGTCAGATCCACCCAAATGGAATTGTCTTCCTTTTTGAAAAAGATCCCCTTTTCAAGCCCCTGAAAAATAAAATCCCTTCCGAGTTCATAAGTCTGGCTTTCATAGTAATATTTGTCAAAAACAATATCAGTGGCTTCGTAGGTTTTCTTTATGCCATCCAAAGCCCACTTGTTCATTTTCTCCCAGAGTGCCCTGGTTTCAGGATCTCCGTCCTCCCAGAGCCTGAGCATCTCCCTTGCCTGGTTTTCAGCCTCAGGGTCCTCTGACGCCCATTGGCTGAACTTTACATAAAAATCTCCCACAAAGTGGTCGGACTTTTTCCCTTCTGTTTCAGGTGTGGTGTTGTTCCCGTATTTTTTGTACGCAAGCATGGATTTGCATATGTGTATTCCACGGTCATTAATGATGATCACCTTAAACAAATCAGCTCCGCACTTCTTGAGAATTTCTCCGATGCTTTCTCCTATTGCGTCATTGCGCAGATGGCCCAGATGCAGCGGCTTGTTTGTATTAGGGCAGGAAAATTCCAGCATTATTCTTTTATTGGACAAAGTTTTTGTACATCCATACCCGGACTTTTGCTCCATCACATCCGCAAGAACCGCCTTGCTTACTGTTTTCCGTTCAAGTTTTATATTTATATATGGTCCTGCTGTAGTGATTGCAGCGCCAACATCCGCAGCATATGCTGAGAGCTTTTGCGCTGCTGCATTGGCAATCTTTGGAGGTGCGTCGCGCAATATCTTTGCATATGCGAAAAGCGGAAATGCAATATCACCATATTCCGGCTTGGGCGGAATTTCAGCAACAAGTGATTCTGGCTCAAAACTTGAGATGTCAACACCCTTTTCTCCGGCAATTTCAGCCAGGGCATTGATTATTTTGTCGTGCCATTCTTTTCTGTATTGGTCCATTTATTCTCCGTTTGTTCTGCTTTGCAGCCACAGTATTTCATTCCATGCTTTTTTTCAAGGGTGCGAACCTTCCAAACAGCACCATCATGTTGTGAAATCCGTCCTTCCCGTCCCTTCTGTAAGAACCAAGGAGCGGGTTGCAGCAGGTACAATCAGTGATCACTGTACAGCCTGCTATTCCAGCCTCTTCCATCATACGCAGGTTTGCCCTTCGCAGATCCAGGAAGAATTGCCCCTCTTTCTGCCTTCCACATTCATCTCCAAAATGGCCACAGAAATCATTGTATCTTTCCTGATTAACAGAATAGCAACATGCGCCTATTCCAGGACCAATGCATGCTTCAAAAGAGCATGGCCCCAGACCAAATCTCTCATCTATCATGGAAAAAGCATTTTTCAAGATGCCTGTCCCCTTCCAGCCTGAATGAAGAAGACAGAATATGGATGCGTCCCTGTTCCAAAGAAATATAGGAAGACAGTCCGCGACTGTAACGGAAAGAATTGCGCCCGGAAGCGCTGTGACCAGCCCGTCAGCTTCCTGACATGCATATTTATCAGGATTGCATTCTGTCACCTCTACAACATCCCGGGAATGCGTCTGGACAAGCGCCACAACCCTGGCAGAATATAGCTGCAGGCTTTCAAGAAACATTTTTCTGTCAGGAATTGAATGACACAGGGGTAGACTCATGTGTCCTGCCTCATGAAGAGATATAATTGAATGCAATCCGTGTTTCAAAGCGGAATCAGGCAGAGGAATCTTTGCGTAATAATGATCTTTCTGAAGGTGTATGCTTTTGCAGGCTATTTCCATTTGGTTATCTTTACTAAATTCATTCAAACAGAGTCAAAGCCCTCAAGTCAAGCCAATATCAGGCCTTTAGTAAAATAAAAACTTACTTGACGTTTTTACCTGTAAATAATACTGTGAACGACGGGCAATACAGCAGGAAAATAATGGATAACAAGATCATTGATCTTATCACAACCTTTGCGACCATGAACAAAGCCGCGGTCATAAATTACCTGGAATTTCTCAAATACGCAGAAAATTATGCCTACAACAACAACCTTCCGGATATCATTCACCAGATTAGAGACCAGAAACTTGAAATAATCCCCACGCTCATGCAGTGGGAATACAAGGGATACTGCACTCTTTTCAGAAAAGAAGGAAATGTTGACAGCATCCTCATACATTCCATCATAGAGGACATGATCCGCGTTCTTTACGCCCAGATAGAAAACTACGCTGAACTCCCCTTCCCGGACGAAGCTTACTTTGGCGTCACAATGCCTGAACGAATGGTTTCAGCACTTGAGGTCAGGGCTGATTTCGTAAATTTCCTTGAAACCATAGACTCTTACAAGACACCCATCATCAAACTGACCTTTCCCAATGGGATACGCCCTCTTCTTGTCACCAGGGATGTTGTTAAAACCCGCCTCATTGAATGTGCTCTTTTAAAGCTTGGACGGTATCTGCAGTACAAGATGAACTCAGGCTACATCCACAGCAGGCTGGAAACCGTCCTGACGGGCAGCCTCGAGCAGGGCAGCAAGGTAATCGTAGTCCGGATCGGCAAGCCCGAAGCGTACCAGTACCTCTAACACAGGAGGCTCCTCTGACGCATCGACATAGCCGGGCAACACGCCACAGCCGCGGCGGAAGCGCACCCGCAACATCGAGCGCGACGCTTCCAGAGAAGCCACCTCGAGCCCATTCCGACAGTTCTCCTGACCATTCAGCTCAAGCTCGAGTGCGCACCCCGCTCGCGGCATCTTGTCAACGCTCGAGATGAGTAGGCAGACCTGTGG
>RPPD01000251.1 GCA_003818675.1 Spirochaetaceae bacterium | reverse complement strand
GGATGCCGTGATTGCGTACGGTTTCGCCCCGAACATCGACATAATCGCCCTGCAGGTGTCGACCGACTCCATGCAGACTTCGCCGCACCCTCTTTAGGCGCCTAATCGGCGCTTGTCCTGAAATTGGGCAGTTTCGCGCTTTTTTGCATGGTGAATCCCGGATACGTGTTAAATGGCGATTTCACGCTTGGAATCATGCCTGGAGCCTACGTCAACATGGGCCCGGCGGACCAGATTTCTTCAACACCCCAAAGGCCGGCAAGCTCCCGGGAATGTCCCGCGTACTTCTTCCCCTAAAGGAAAAGCGCGTGACTTCCCGGAGCTTTTCTGACTGCATTTTTGACTTTTAAAGTTGCCGCGCCGCTTCCGGCTGACGCGCAACCGTCGGAGCAAGTCAGCACATGAAATATTCCAGCTGAATTATTACCATTTACCAGTTAAAAGTAGATATAACCGGCATTCAATCCGGAAGCGGAGTTTACGAATATAGTATTCAGAGTGCCATTCAATATATCTCCCATTTTCAAACTAGACCGGAAACTGTATAATAACCTAAGCACGGGCAGAACGGCGAAATTGAAAAAGTGCGGGCTTTGTTGCGGGAGGGGGTAAATGTCAACGCGGATACCAAGATCTTTGACTTTTGGTTGTCTCCGCTTCATTTGTAAACACCGCGAAAGGAGCAAGTTTATGTTGTCAGGCTTGAAAAAACTCTTCAAAAAAACCGATCCGCAGGCGGAACGGTTTAAACTACTCATTCATATGCTGGACGGTGATCCCCTGGGCACGGCCCGGGTTGAGGCTTACAAGGAGCTGTTAGGATACGGTGCCGGGGCAAAACCTCCTCTCCTGGCGGCGCTGAATCAATTCGGGATACTTGGTCCTACCGAGTTTGCCAGGGGCGACATGCTCATGATTGTGTCGAAATATCCAGACGAGCAGGTGGTAAAAGCGATCAACGCCGCTTTGAGCCATGAAAGGTCCGCCGTTCGCATGCAAGCCCTGGAATCTTCGATGAATCTGCCGGTGGAGATGATTGACGAGAATATGAAGGCCAAGTTCAAAACGCTTTTAAAAGACAAGGAATGGGGTATACGCGAAAACGCCAAAAAAGCATTGGATCGGATGAAAAAAAAGCTTTAAAAAAGACCATGGGCGGATTGAGACGTGGCAAGTACATAATGGTTTATATTGTTGTTCGCATTATTGAAATCCAAGCTTGTAAAATATGTTTAGTGGTCAGGTCGAATCAGCTTCACGAGGGAGCTTTTTTTGGCATTGCCAGGCCCTGTCGTATCGCGCGCCGTGCGTGCGAAAACCTCGTGTCATTTCCCCGACTTCACGGCATTCAGCAGCCCGCCCTCAAGAAGGATCTTCAGGAAGCGTCCGCCAATTGTCAGATTGACACCGAACTCCATTTTCCTTGTCTGGTTCCTGACTGTTATTGGCTGTCCCTTTGAAAGTCTGTCTCTTACATCAGGGAAAACCAGAACATCGCCCTCGGCAATGTTGTCATAGTCAGCAGGATTCGCGAACTCAAAGGGGATGATTCCGAAGTTGACGAGGTTTGCCTTGTGGATTCTGGCAAAGCTCTTGGCGATGACCGCTTTGATCGACAGGTACATGGGCGCCAAAGCCGCATGCTCACGGCTGGAACCCTGGCCATAATTGTCTCCACCTATTATGACGCCTGCTGCAGCCGCCTGTGCCCTGTCATAAAACTTTACGTCCACCTGCTCAAACACATGTTTGGAAATTTCAGGTATGTTGGATCGAAGGGGCAGTATTTTGGCGCCCGCGGGCATGATTTGGTCTGTTGTTATATTGTCCCCTGTCTTGATGATGACAGAGGCCTCGATGGAAACCGCAACCGGCTCGCCAAGCGGTACGGGCTTTATGTTGGGACCATAGATGACCTGTGTATCAGTTTCAATCTGATCAGGCGGGATCACGAGTTTGTCATCCACCTTGATGAAGCGGAAGTAGTCTTTCTTTTTGACGTGCTTTGCAGTACGTGGATCTGCAAACTCACCCGCAAGTGCCGCAACAGCCGCGGTTTCAGGCGATACCAGGTATACACTGGCATCTTTTGTACCGCTCCTGCCCTTGAAATTGCGGTTGAAGGTGCGCACCGAAATACCCTCGCTGCAGGGCGCGAATCCCATTCCTATGCATGGACCACATGCACTCTCCAGTATGCGCGCGCCCGCTCCCACAAGCCTGTTTATTATTCCGGCTTCTCCAGCGCTTAAAATCACCTGCCGCGATCCCGGTGCGATCCCCAATTGAACGCGTTCGTGAATACGTTTGCCATAAAGTATATCCGCGGCCACACCTATGTCATTGATAGACGAATTAGTGCATGACCCAATGACGATCTGGTCCACTTTTGTCCCTGCGATTTCCGTTACAGGAACCACATTGTCCGGACTGTGTGGTGAGGCAGCCATAGGCACAATGTCCTCAAGATTTATTTCTATTACCCGTGAATACTTTGTGTCCTTGTCAGCAGCCATGGCCTGCCAATGATTTTCCCGTTCCTCGACCATCAGAAAATATTTTGTCACCTCGTCTGACGGGAAAATCGAGGTTGTTGCGCCAAGTTCCGCGCCCATGTTGGTAATTGTAGCGCGCTCGGGAACCGAAAGACTTTTTACGCCAGGACCAAAGTATTCATATATTTTTCCAACACCGCCCTTCACGGTTTCCATTTTTAAAAGCGTAAGAATCACGTCTTTGGCCGAACACATGTGCTTAAGCGCGCCTGTAAGCTTCACTCCTACAATCTGGGGCATCACAAGGTAAAAAGGCGCGCCAGCCATTGCCGCCGCCACATCCAGACCGCCTGCGCCAATGCTGAGCATTCCGATGCCTCCGCCTGTTGGCGTATGCGAGTCAGATCCAAGGAGCGTTTTTCCTGGTATACCAAAGCGTTCAAGGTGGACCTGATGACAGATCCCGTTTCCAGGTGGTGAAAAATATGCGCCATATTTTTTTGCCGATGACTGGAGAAAGCGGTGGTCATCCATGTTCTTGAAATCTTCCTGGGAGGTGTTGTGGTCCACATAGGAGACTGAAAGCTCAGTTCTAACCCTTGGAATACCCATGGCTGCGAACTGAAGATACACAAGCGTTCCCGTTGCGTCCTGTGTGAGGGTCTGGTCTATCCTGATGGCAATTTCCTCTCCTGCCATCATTGTCCCGGAAACCAGGTGCTGCGCGATGATTTTTTCAGAAAGGGTGAGGCCCATGGAAAACTCCTTCTGTACAGGGACGATTTGTTTGTATACTTATGTCTTCAATTTACATGAAAATATCGGATGGTGTCAAATACTGGGGCAATGCCTTCCCCTTTGCGGCGTTTTTTGATATTGTAATTTCCAGAAGGGAAATAGGTGCCCAATGTTTATCAAATCAGATACCAGGGATACAGAAGAGCTTGGTGGCGGTGTAAGCCGGAAGATCCTGGCTTATGCAGGCCTTCTCATGTCAGCCGAAGTGCGCTTCAAAAAGGGTTCAGTCGGCGTAATGCATTCGCACATTCACGAACAGATCACATATGTGATAGAGGGTTCATTTGAAGTCACGATAGGCCAGAAGAAGGAAATCCTCAATAAAGGCGACATGTTCTATGTTGGGCCGGATCTGGAGCACGGCGTGACCGCGCTGTCAGACGGTGCTCTGTTAGACACATTTGCGCCCCAGCGCGAGGACTTTCTGTAAAACCGCGTTTCCGGTTATCGCCTTGGCCCACGGCTGTCTGGACGCGGCCTGCGGCTATCCCTGCGTGGCCCACGGCTGTCCGGGCGACGATTTGGTCCACGGTCATTGGTCCCCGGTCTTCGAGGTTTTCCAAAACCCGAGTCTTTTCTGAAGTCTGAGCTTTTTCCAAAACCGGGACCTTTGTTGAAAGGTTTTTTGAAACCAGGTCTGTCGCCATCATTCCTGTAGTTTTCTTTTCTGAAGCCGTCTTTTCTGAATGGCGGCCTGTTTCCGGGGAAATCATCCCTTGACCGCGATTCACCCTGCCTGAAATTATTATTTTGTCCGAAATCCCTGTTTACAAACCGGTCCCTGTTGCCATAAGATTCCTTCCTCTCGAATGAATCCCGGCGCCCTGGCTGTTTCCTTTCATGGAAATCATCCCGTGGCTCAAACCTGCTGCCTCCGCGCCTGCCCGCTCCCTTTCGCGGATTGTTCCTGAAATCACCGCGCTTCCCGGCTGGTTTTCTCTTGCCGAATCCGGTGTCCCGGGTTTTCTCCAGTTTTTTTCTGTATTCAAGTCTCCCCGCTTCCTTGTTCTTTTTGAATGTATCGACGGCTTTTGGCTTTGCTTTTTTGGCGGAAATTTCAAATGTAACCTTGATGGCGCGGCCCCCGCGGTCCTTTCCATCCAGGTTGTCAATGACCGCCTGTGCCTGT
>RPPD01000250.1 GCA_003818675.1 Spirochaetaceae bacterium | reverse complement strand
CTGCACACAATAATCGGAGCAGGCGGCGCAGAGGGCGCAATTGACGCCTCCAACATGTTAAAGCCCTCTCTTTCAAGAGGTGAACTCCAATGTATAGGCGCCACTACCCTGAATGAGTACAAGAAATATATCGAGAAGGACGCTGCGCTTGAGCGACGTTTCCAGACCATTTTTGTAAAGGAACCTTCAGTGGAGGAAACCGTGGCAATTCTAAACGGAATCAAGGGACGATACGAGGAACACCACCGGGTCACCTACACAGAGGATTCAATCACGCAGGCGGCACATCTTTCAAGCAGGTATATAACAGACCGACAGCTTCCTGACAAGGCAATAGATCTCATTGACGAGGCAGGTGCAAAGAAACGGCTTGCCAACAGCGTGCGTCCACAGGAACTCATTGACATGGAAAAGGAGATCGAGCGGCTGACGATAGAGAAAATCAACCTGGTCAATGCGCAGGACTATGAGAAGGCCGCAGCCATAAGGGACAGCGTGCATCAGCTTAAGGAAAAGGTGGCTTCACTCAAGCAGAAGTGGGAGAGCGATGTCACGGTTGAGGAAAACATTGTCACTGCAGAGGACATCCAGCAGGTAATTTCGGAAATGACTGAAATCCCGCTCTCGAGAATCGCGGAACAGGAATCAGCGCGGCTTCTCAATATTGAAAATGAGCTGCATCAGAAGATAATAGGCCAGGACGAGGCAATTGCCGCAGTTGCAGCTGCCATCAGGAGGTCCAGAACAGGCTTAAGCTCACCCAGGCGACCCTTGGGTTCATTTATCTTTCTCGGGCCTACTGGTGTGGGAAAGACGCTTCTGGCAAAGACATTGGCCGAGTTCTTATTCGGGGATCAGGACGCACTGGTACGCATAGACATGTCTGACTTTATGGAAAAGCATAATGTGAGCCGGCTCGTCGGAGCTCCTCCTGGCTACATAGGTTACGAGGAGGGTGGACTTCTCACAGAAAAAATACGCAGACGGCAGTACAGCGTTGTGCTGCTGGATGAAATTGAGAAGGCGCATCCAGATGTATTCAACCTGCTCCTGCAGATTCTTGAGGAGGGGCAGCTCCAGGACAATCTCGGGCATGTGGTTTCTTTCAGGAATACAGTACTGATCATGACATCAAACGCAGGCGCCCGCGATATAAACAAGGATACTGCCTTGGGTTTCAGGTCAGAGGACGGCATCATGAGCTACACGGACATCAAGAGTTCAGCCCTGGCTGAATTGAAACGTCTTTTCAACCCGGAGTTTCTTAATCGTGTTGATGAGACAGTTGTATTCCACAGCTTAAGCCGTGATCACCTCGCCGCCATTCTTGAGATCCTGATTGACGAGACCCAGAAACGTCTTGCAGAAATGAAGATTGAGCTGGAGTTCAAGAAACAAGCCAAGGAATACCTGATCCAGAAGGGCTATGACGAGAAGTTTGGAGCAAGGCCTCTTCGCCGCACAATCCAGAAGGAGATTGAGGATCCGTTATCCATGAAAATCCTCAAAGGCCAGTTTAAAACCAAGGATCATATTGTCATTGACCTGAAAGCAAACGAGATAGTCTTTAAGGCAAAGAAGAAAACCAGTGATTCCGAGGAAGTCGCGGTACAAAGTGTCTCGGGTTCATGATTGTAAAACAGGCGGCTTTGTACTATGATGCAGTCCATGAAATTAAGGTTTACTGAAACCAATCAAGGCGGACTGCACATACACATGGTGGGCATCAAGGGCGTTGGCATGACCGCGCTTGCGGAAATCCTTGTCCAAAAAGGTGCGCATCTTACTGGAAGTGACACCAAAGAGAAATTCTTTACTGATGAAATACTCGCATCGATCGGGGTTCCTGTTACAGAGGAGTTTTCAGAAGATTCCATAACTTCAGAACTTGATCTTGTGATCTATTCAGCTGCTTATTCAACACAGACTAATCCGGAACTCATTGAGGCAGAGAGGCTTTCAATACCGGTTCTTTCTTATCCGGAAGCACTCGGACAATTGTCTTCATTGCAGTTTTCGGCCGGAGTCTGCGGAGTACACGGAAAGACAACTACAACCGCAATGGCGGGTGTATGCATGGAGGCGGCAGGCATTCCTGCCATGGTCCTTGTTGGATCGGCCGTGCCTGATTTTGGCAACAGGGCCACACGTTTTTTGGGTGGAAAATATTTTGTGGCAGAGACCTGCGAGTATCGCCGCCATTTTCTGCATTTTTGTCCGAGAGTTTTGGTTTGTACCAGTGTAGAAACTGATCATGTAGACTATTTCAAGGATTACGCAGACATAAGGGACGCTTTTGTTGAATATGCCATGCTTCTCCCCGAGAACGGCAAGTTCATCTATTGTGCAGACGATGATGGAAGTCTTTCCGTGGCCAGGATTCTTGAAAAAAAGCGGCCGGATATAAAACAGATTCCATATGGCTTTTCCGCACGTGGAAAATTTGCCATTGTGGGCTCCAGGATGGAAAATGGAAAAAACGTTTTCATGCTTGAGGGATTTGAAACCAAATTCAGCATTTCTTTGCCGGGAAGCCATATGGTTTTGGATGCTGCCGCTGCTATCGCCTTGACCTGGATTCTGGCAGAAGAAGAGGGAAAAAATCTGGATTCTGCCATGGCACAGGCAATCGCCGCCAGGCTTGAGTGCTTCAAGAGTACAAGGCGCAGATATGAAATTATCGGGGAGGCTGGCGGAATCCTTTTCATGGATGATTATGCACATCACCCTACAGCAATCAGAAAAACGCTTGACGGCATCAGGGAGTTTTATCCTGACAGGCGGATCATCGTGGATTTTATGTCACACACATACTCGCGGACAAGATACATGCTTACGGATTTTGCAGCAAGCTTTGAGAAGGCTGACCTTGTGATTTTACACAAGATCTACGCCTCTGCACGTGAAAAGAATGACTATGAAATATGTGGTGAAGATCTTTTCAGGGAGACTTCAGCTGTCCATCATAGTGTAAAGTTTTTCAAGGAGGTGATGGATGCTGAGGGATACTGTGAGAAGGAACTGAAAGCAGGTGACCTTTTTATCACCATGGGGGCTGGAGACAACTGGAAGCTTTCACACGAGCTGTTTTCATATTTCAAAAGGAGCGGTAAATGAAGAGCATGACAGGGTTCGGATATGCAGAACAGGTCAGTGAAGAACTGTCAATTTCCGTGGAAATGAAAACCTACAACAACCGCTATCTGGACCTGAATATAAATCTGCCTGTCTCCATCTCTCCACTTGAAGACAGGGTGAGGAAGTTCCTGACGGAAAAGGTAAGCCGCGGCCGTGTGGACCTCTATGTCAAGCTCAAGGAGTTTGCAGGGAGCGCTGAAATCATCGTGGACGAGGAGGCTGTAAAAAAACAGCATGCTGCGCTTGTAAAAATAGCGAATATAGCGGGTCTTGACGAGACCATACATCTGGCGCATTTGTTGCGCGTTGAGGGACTGGTAAAGAGTATTTCTGTCTTTGATCCAGAACGATACTGGACTATTCTGCATCCAGTGCTGCATGAATGCACGGAAAAACTCGACCTTTCACGAATTGCAGAGGGAAAGACAATTGAGGTTGATATAGTGAGCCTGCTCGACCAGATCGAAGAGGAGGGAAAGACGATAGCCAAACACATCCCCTTGTATTCGGAAAAAATAAAGACGCAGGTGAGGGACAAATTCCTTGAAGTCCTGGGAAACCAGGTGGATGAGAACAGGGTGCTGCTTGAGATCGCATCGCTTCTTATCAAGTATGACATAAACGAGGAGCTCTCAAGGCTCTCCGCCCATGTGGCCAGTTTCAGGAAATCAATCACGGGAGAGGCCCTTGTTGGCAGGAAACTGGATTTCTTGTGTCAGGAATTGAATCGTGAGGTCAACACAATGGGTTCAAAGAGCATAATAGTGGAAATCAACAATGCGGTTGTCAACTGCAAGGAAATAATAGAGAGGATAAGGGAGCAACTGCGCAATGTCGAGTAAATCCATCATCGCCATTTCGGGCCGCAGTGGCTGCGGCAATTCCTCGGTGTCCAGGATCGTTGCGGAAAAACTTGGATTTCGCTTTGTGAACTACACTTTCCATGACATGGCAAAGGAAATGAATATACCCTTTGAGGATCTGCTCGCGCGCGCCAGGACAGAAACAAGCTATGACCTTGCCCTGGATAAAAAACAGGTTGAGATTGCCATGCAGGGGAAGTGTGTCCTTGGCTCCAGGCTCGCAATATGGCTTTTGAAAGAGCATGCGGTTACAATATATCTAGACGGAACGCCAGAAGTACGCGGAACCCGGATTGCCAATCGTGAAAAAAAGGATCCAGGCCAGGCAATAGCGGAAACTGTGAAACGGGACATGTTTGACCATGAGCGTTTCATGAAGCTCTATAAAATAGACAATGATAATTTTTCTTTTGCCGACCTCGTGATAAAT
>RPPD01000249.1 GCA_003818675.1 Spirochaetaceae bacterium | reverse complement strand
CGCGCACCAGTGTTACAGGCATGTCGTTAAACATTTCCGCCTTTTGCAGGGCTTCTATGTTTGTGAAGTCCAGGTCTACCTTTACGTACATGTCCTGTTCGTCTTCCCACTCTGTCACCGAGTTAAGCTTAATACCAGGAACATTTGAAAGCGATTTTTCCACTTCCTGCTTTGAAAACGGGAATGGAT
Organism: Spirochaetaceae bacterium; assembly: GCA_003818675.1. The sequence continues at coordinate 4,278 of RPPD01000249.1, read as the reverse complement.
TTGCGGGCTCAGCTTCAGGATTTTCTTTCTCACCCATGTTTTTAAGCATTTGCGAAATACGGTATTGAATGACAAATTTACCGCTGCCATTTTCATTTAATTTCATGGTGCTGTCAAAGGCAATACATGAAAAACACACAAAACATGCCACAACACATATGACAGCCCTTTTTACACAAACCATTAAATCCCCCTTTATATGGCGCTCTCCAGCCTCGTTCTGCCTCATTTCCAAATCAGGTGTCCTTCTTATTAATATCCTCATCCGTCCGTGCAGGCTCATCCTTTCGGATCTTTTCTCTATCCCGATTAATTCGTTCCCTTTCCTCAAGGCGCAACCTGTGATCTCTTTCATCCTGTGAACTTCCACGCGTTTTTAAATCTCCGACAGGCTTTTGGCTTTTTTTTGCAGGCTTTTTTTTCTGCACATGGACCCTCTTGATCCTGACAGGGCTCCTGTCCATGGAGGAAAGATAGAATATTAAAGGAAAAAGAAAAAGCAATACCAGAAGTACAATGGCTACATGCCAGTCCATCAGTATTCCGATTATTGAATCCATTTTTTCCTCTTTTGTAGAATATAGAACTTTCCCCAAACATTTGCAATTATAAATCCCTGCAATAGACGCGGTATGTCCGGTAAGGCTTTGAACCCCAGTTATTCAGCATGTTGACCAGTTCATAATTGTCCTCAAGAACGAGCGAATTCTCTGATGATGTATAGCCAAGGGAAGTCCCTCGCTCATAAGTCTCAAACACAAAAAGTGCATCCAACCCCATGCGTCGGTATTCCGGGATAACCCCCATAATCGCAAGCCTGATAGAGGTAATTTTTTTGGCACCAAAAAGAAGTTTAAAAATTCCGGTCGGTAAAAGCCTCCCGTTCATTTTGACAAATATTTCATTGAAGTTTTTGAAAGCCACAGAAAGACCGGCCGGTTTTCCGTCAACATATGCAAAAAATGACAATTCTGGAATGATGACAAACTTGATATCATTCGCCATGTAATCAAATTCAGCATCAGTCCATGGGACAAAATCCGAATTATTTATCCAGGCCTTGTTATATAGTTCCTTGGCAAGCATGATCTCAGCGTGATATTTCTTCATGTTAACAGGCCGCAGCTGTATGCGTTTATTTGAGCGTACAAGCTTGACGATTCTTTTGATCTTGTCGGAGAGGGCAAGCTCCTCCTTCCTGGACACAAACGCAAGATGGTCCTTTTCCTTGGAAAAACCGTTTGCCTCCCATAATCCAGGGTAATAATCAGGATTATATGGAACCTGAATCACCGGGACACCGGTAAAATCGTTCTGCAGGCAGCCCAGGATGTGATTAGTAGTGGGAGAAATGGGTCCGATGGCCTTTTTCATGCCCCGGGAAGAAAGCCACTCCCTGGCTGCCTCAAAGAGGGCTCCGGCGACCTCAGGATCATTGATAGCTTCAAAAAATCCCACATACCCCACATCTTTTTCCCTGTACTTATGGTACTGCGAATCTATGATTCCTGCGATCCGGCCAACGATTTCATCATTACGGAACGCCAGGAATTTCTCCATTTCCGCATGTTGATAAAAGGGGTATTTCTTTGGATCAAGGATTTCCATCGCGCTTATTATGAGCGGTGGCGCCCAGTACTTGTTCTTCAATATTTTTCTGTATAAATGATAGGGAAACATCACGAATTTCTTGTGCAGGGCACGTGTATTAGCCTGAACGATTTGTATACTCATGTGTTTTTTCTGCCTCCCTTTCTCTGGGCTTTCCTGATATCAGCGTCCATAATATAAAAAAGTAAACCTGGCAAATGACGTTTTAAAAACCAGACAAGATTGGCAATAAAGGTTGATGTTATGATAAATCTTTCCCTCTGCATTCCGCGCAGGCATGAACGGGCAACCACTGCTGGAGAAACAGCCTTCACTCCAGCAGAGGCAATGATTGTTTCTACAGGCTTGGTTGTGTTCTCTTCATTAAAGCCGGGAGTCATGGTGTCAGGTGGACACAATACAGAAAATTTGATGCCATGCCGAAGGTATTCGCTCCGCAACACTTCCGTAAGCCCGATGACAGCGAACTTTGATGCCGCATAATCCGCATATCCGAATACTCCTGCAAATCCCACCATGCTTGATACATTCACCACATATCCTCCCCTGTTCTTCATTACAGGGAGCAATACCTGAAGCGTATTCCACATGCTGCGCAGATTCACATCAATCGTTTCATCAAACTGTTCAGTGCTTATATCCTCAAAATATCCAGGTTTTGCACGTCCAACATTGTTTATGACAATGTCAGGGATACCCGTTTTTTCTAGGCTCTGTCTGAGCACAGACTTTATTTCTGCGGCCAATGTAACATCAAGCTGAATTGTCATCACCGGGAAGTCCTTTGTATCTGCCTTTTTTCCAAGAAATTGAAGGGCTGCCTTGAGCTTTTCACCCGACCTTGAAAACAGTATTATCCTTGCGCCCCGCTGCAGAAACTCATCAGCAAGTGCAAGTCCTATTCCAGTGCTTCCTCCAAAAATATAAACAAGTTTTCCCGCAAGGCTTCTTATGTCCATGAACCGATACTAATGTGTTGAATTTCCGCTGTCAACAAAGATTGGTTGTTCGGCATTCTGTTTAAAACCTTTAATGAAAATCTCGCTCATATTTTTTTCTTTTTCCTAAAGCCTTTTTTTAATGTACCGAGGAATTAATAAGACCCATATCGGACAAGGATGTCCGATTACACAAACAATCAAGGAGGATTGTATGATTATCAACCACAACATGAGTGCCATCTTTGCCTTCAGGCACCTCAAACTCAATGGAATACAAGTAGACAAGGACATGGAGAAACTCTCCTCGGGTCTGCGCATTAGCAGGGCGGGCGATGACGCCTCAGGCCTTGCCGTATCCGAAAAATTGAGATCCCAGATCCGTGGCCTTCTACGCGCTGAAAAAAACGCGGAAGATGGTATATCCTTCATTCAGACAGCTGAAGGTTACCTTCAGGAGACCCAGGACATCCTGCAGCGTCTGCGAGAACTCGCAATCCAGAGCTCCAACGGAATTTATTCTGATGAAGACCGCATGCAGATGAATGTGGAAACTTCACAGCTTATCGATGAAGTGAACAGGATCGCGTCACATGCGCAGTTTAACGGCATGAACTTCCTGACAGGCCGTTTTGCAAAGTTTACAGGTGAAAATGTTTCTACATCCAGCATGTGGTTTCATATTGGCGCCAACATGGACCAACGCGAACGTGTTTATATCGGCACAATGACCGCCCAGGGCCTTGGAATCCAGGGAACTGACGGACTCGCCCACTCCGCGACATTTATTTCACTGTCAACACCGGAAAACTCCAACCGCGTCATCGGAATGGTAGATGCGGCGCTCACTAAAGTCAGCAAACAGCGCGCCGACCTGGGCGCCTACCAGAACCGTCTTGAATATGCCATTGGCGGACTGCTCTGCGGCGCCGAGAACATGCAGGCTGCAGAATCACGCATCCGTGACGCGGACATGGCCCAGGAGATGGTCAGTTTTGTAAAGAACCAGATCCTCGTCCAGTCTTCCACTGCGATGCTGGCCCAGGCCAATACAAAACCACAATCAATCCTGCAACTGTTAAGATAAACATCCGCAAGGCTTCAGGTTCTGGCATAAACGTCTATAACCCCCGTGAAAACGGGGGTTTTTTTACGGTATTCAATCCTGATTTCTTGACATTAAAGGCCGGTCTGTTTAACCTTTTTAAATGAAGTTGGTGATACCAGAATCAGTAAGAAAAACAGCCAAGGTCCTCGCAGATAACGGTTTCCAGGCATTTCTGGTAGGCGGAGCTGTAAGAGATTCCCTTCTTGGCAGGTCCGTACAGGACTATGACATTGCCACTGATGCGTCACCAGAAAAAGTCATGTCAATATTCCGTCATGTAATCCCAACCGGCCTGAAGCATGGCACTGTCACTGTGCTCACTGGAGACCTGCACATGGAGGTGACAACATTCCGCAAAGAGGATCAATACACCGATTTCCGCAGACCTGATAATGTGACATGGAGCAATTCAATAGAAGAAGACCTTTGCCGCCGTGACTTCACCATCAACGGAATGGCTTATGATATAATGGCAAAGACCCTCGTAGATCCCTTTTGCGGTCAGAAAGATATTGGTGACAACCTCCTTCGCGCGATAGGCATTCCCATAGAACGTTTCCATGAAGACCCACTGCGGATCATGCGCGCCTGCAGGTTCGCCTCCCAGCTCGGCTTTTCAAT
>RPPD01000248.1 GCA_003818675.1 Spirochaetaceae bacterium | reverse complement strand
TGGACCGCGAGGCCTTTGGATGGTTTTATGCCATGCTGGAAAAATTTGACATTTCCAACTGGACCCCTGGAACCTCACGCACGATATATGAACATCCGCGTTTCCGCTTTATCACCCCAATCTGCTTTGAGGATGTCTTTCCGGATGATATCAGACGCTTTGTGCTTGAGGATGTTGACGTGATAGTCAACATCTCCAATGACTATTGGTCCCTTTCCCCTGCTGAAGGCAGGCAACACGGGATCTTTGGCCTTTTCCGCGCTGTTGAAAACAGACGCCCCATGGTGCGCTCGACATCATCAGGATACACGGTCGCGTGCGACGCTGTGGGCAGGATCATGCCTGGCTCGCCTGAACCATATACAGAAAACTATCAGGTTGCCAAGATCCCGCTCTCCTCGCGTGAGCTCACACTTTACACACTCTGGGGGGACTGGTTTCCCTGGTTTTGCCTGGTGACGGGCGTGCTCTCCATCGCGATTGTGCAGATCATTAAATATTCCGGAAAAAAAAAGGATTGAATGCCTGCCCGCTCTGCAATTTCACCGGACCCCATACACCTGTTACCGGTCCTGAAAACAGACCGTTGTTTCTCTGCGGCAAATGCAAACTGGTATTCACGCCGAAGGAGTTGATGCTCTCACCGCATGATGAAAAAGCGCGATACCTGCTGCATCAAAATAGCATAAAAGATACTGGTTATGTGAATTTTCTTGAACAGGCAATTGAACAGGCGCGGCCGTATTTCAGGGAAGGTTCTCGTGCCCTGGATTTTGGCTGCGGGCCACAGCCTGCATTGAGCGTCCTGCTTGGGAAAGCCGGCTTGCAATGCAAAAATTACGATCCGTTTTTTTTCCCTGATCTGCCGTCAGGTCCATTTGCTTTTGTATTTGCGGTTGAAACCTTTGAGCATTTCTTTTCACCAGGGAAAGAAATACAACGCATTCGAAAACTTCTCAAATCCAGCGGAATTCTGGTGGTCATGACAGAAAAATGGATTTCGCTGGAACAAATTTCCAGTTGGCATTATGCGCACGACATGACACACGTGATTTTTTATCATGATGACACATTCAGGTTCATCGCCCGGAAATTTGAACTTGATTTGCTCCAAAGCGGCAATCCAAGGGTGGTTTTACTCAGGCGACACGGGCAATAAAAAACCGGCCTTGCGGGCCGGCTTTTATATTTTATGCCGGATTAACCGGCCTTGATGGGTTGGAGGTCTTTTGTGTTCATATCGTGCCTCCTTTTAGAATCTGACAACAGAATAAATAATTTTTAGATTTTATGCAACAACCTGCTGGATGGATTGGTCATATCTAAAGGAGCATCAACATGAAAAAACCGTATCAAAATATCATTTTTTTCTTCGTCTGCCTTGCTTATTTCACAGCCAATGGATATGGCGGTCCATCATGGGAAGCGCCCTATATCCCGCGCAGTTTCACGCCCCAATCAAGGACAATAGCTGATGATAATACTTCATTTCATGTTGACAAAAGAACTCCGGATATTGATTACGGCCAATACCGGGAAAACCGGGATTTTGAACTTGTCATAAACCGCGGGCACAATCAATACATCGAAAAGCTCTATTTCAGTCCAGACAGCAGGTATATTTTAAGCGTTTCAAATGTTTTGAAATTATGGAACTTGGAAGGCAATCTGATCAGACAATTCCCGGAATGCGCAACCTGCGGATTCAGTCCGGACGGAAAATTCATTCTGACATATAATCGGAATGGAATATTCAGAAAATATTCACTGGACGGCAAGGTCGTATCAGAATTCTCTATTAAAAATGATAGTCAGATTTATGATGCCAAAATAAGCAATGACTGGTCATACATCGTAAATTGTACCGAGAGGGAACTGGAAATCTATTCGCTTCAGGGAGTTCTTCTGAACACACTCCGCAGTCATGCGGACTATATCCGTTCATTTGACATAAGCCAGGACAATGAACATATAGCCAGTACGGGAACTGATCATATATGCAGAATCTGGCACCGGGAAAAAGGATTATTGAACTCAATTAAATATGAGGATGGGTCATTATGGGATAATCTCAGATTCAATCCGTCTGGTGATAGAATCGCTTTTCCCTCCAGCGATAACAGCATTTCCATATATTCACTTAATGGTGATTTAAAAAGCAAAATTAAATATGAAGGCAAATACAGTATTTTTTCACTTGTATGGAGTCCTGACGGTAAATATATCCTGACCCAGGGAAGTGACACAAAGCCCGGGGAAGATAGATTTAACGACAAATGGCCAATAAAGATATGGAATCTTGATGGAAAGCTTATCAGGGAATTGAACGCTCATGATAAAAGCGACAATGCCATTACCATAAGTCCTAACGGATCATTCATAGCCACAACAGGAACAGATCAGGTAGTACGCATCTTCGATCCGAATTTCAGGCTTATTGCGGAATGTATCGGAAGTTATCATGATTGTTATGCTCTTGCCGCGAGTCCTGACAACTCATACTTCATATCCGGAGGCCGTGACGGCATCCTGCGGTTCTGGAGCCCGGAAAAAGGACTTCTGCATGCGAACAAAGCCCATGACAATGGCATTATTTCTGTTTCAATCAGTCCTGACAGCAAATATATTCTCACCTCAAGCTGGGACAAAACCGCGAAAATCTGGACCAGGGAAGGTAGCCTGGTAAAAACATTGGAAGGCTATTCACGCCCGGTTATTTTTGCCGCATGGATCAATGACGGCCAAAATATTGTCACCGCGGACTTTGTTAGGAAAATAAAAATGTGGGATGGATCGGGAAATTTCATAAAAGATATCACAATTAATTCAGATTATTCTTGCATAGATGTTTCACCCGATGGAAAATATATTTTGCTGGGAGAATATTCTGGCGGTGACAATGAAATTGTAATAGATGGCCGTCCTTCTTTGTTTACTCTCGACGGTAAAAAAGTTTTCCAGTTGCCAAAAGATGGTTTAGGGTTTGTACGGGTCAGTCCGGACAGCAAATACTTCTTTTTGAGCAGCTATAAAACTACCAACATTTATGACATCAACGGCAAGAAGATTTCAAGCTTCCAGGCACCCTATCAAAGCCGCGGCAATGGCATCATTGCGTATCCAGGTATTCATCCGCATATGCCATATATAGCTTACGGATATGCCGACGGCAGCGTGAATATTTATTCATTTGACGGCACATTATACAAAACCCTTGAAGGACCCCATGGCAATATCATTTCCACCTGCTTCAGCACGGATGGCAGATTTTTGTTCTGCGGTTATGATACCGGGATGATTGCCGTGTGGAATTTGAAAACCGGAGCGCAGGTTTTTTTCTATTCAGAAAATACAGAATGGGCGATGTTCACCCAGGACTGTTATTACACGGCTTCCATCGACGGCACAAAACCGTTTTTGCTGATAAAGGGGATGGACATATTCACCCTCGATGACTACAGGGAGAGATTCAACAGGCCGGATATCATCCGTCAACGGATGGCGCAACAATAGGAAATTGCCGGGATAAAACCCGGAGATCCAGCTTATGTCCCCTGCAAGCATTCCCCTTTCTTGCCAGAATACCATGAATATGGTACAAGTAAAAATCTCCTCTAAAACAATTTGAGGCAACACAGTGATTGATGACAAAACTTTCCAGTCAGTACTCGGCATGTGCCGGTTTTCACTCAATGACACGGAAAAGGAAAAGTTCCGCGGCCAGATTGGGGACATACTCACATATGTAGAAAAACTTGAGGCTGTGGACACTTCAGGAATAGATCCTGACCTGGGTAAAAGCCTGCAGCCGGAAAGATTACGCCAGGACACAGCCGCGGAGAGCCTCCCGCAGGGATCCCTGGAACAGCTTACGCCGCATTTTGAAAACGGCTTTTTCACAGTGCCCCAAATTCTTGAAGGCATGGACGAGTAGGATAATAATATGGCAGACTCCCAAGGCGGATGACGCGAATGAAAAACATAACTTCCCTTTCGCTTGGACAATTAAAAGCAAAACTGGAGGCCTCAGAAATTTCCTCGGTTGAAATCGTACAGGAGTATGAAAAGGCGTATGCCGCAGACCGGAAAACTCCCGCACCCATCAACGGGTATGTCCAGTTTTTTGAAGATGCCCTTGAAAAAGCCAGGGAGCAGGACGAGCTGCGCAAAACAAAAAAGAATGGCATCCTCTGTGGTCTTCCCATTGCCGTGAAAGACAATATTCTCATAAAAGGCAAACAGGCAACCTGCGCCTCACGCATCCTGGAAGGATTCACAGCTCCATATTCAGCCACTGTCACGCAAAGACTTGCGGACACAGGCGCAGTATTTATCGGCCGCACAAACATGGACGAGTTTGCCATGGGTTCCTCATGTGAATATTCCTGCTATGGCCCTACGCGCAATCCGGTCAATCGTGACTATGTGCCAGGCGGAAGTTCCGGCGGTTCAGCGGCTGTTGTGGCAGG
>RPPD01000247.1 GCA_003818675.1 Spirochaetaceae bacterium | reverse complement strand
TTCTTTTTCCGTCATAGGTCACTGCACGCAACAGTTTTTCGCATTTGGCAACAACGCCTGTCTGCAATCCTGCATAGCTTAATGCCTGAGTGTACTGCTGTCCGTCATGAACCACCCACCAGAGCATGTTGACAACGGCCTTTGCAGTTTCAAGTCTCCTCCCGTTGTAGTTCTGCTCCTTGTAGATGATTATCCAGGTAAAACTGGCTATGGGATACCCGTCCTTTGCCGCGGTGTCGGTAATGGATACCCTGGTATCGTCCGGCAGAATGATTTCAGCGGCGAGGCTTGAGGATGCAAGGCTTGGGGTTATGTAATTACCGCTTCTGTTTTTAATGTCTGCATAACTGATTTTGTTCTGGACCGCATAAACGAGTTCAACGTATCCGATGGCCCCGGGAATTCTTTTCACCAGGTCCGCGACTCCGGGATTCCCCTTGCCGCCGACTCCGGCCGGCCAGTTGGGGGATTTGTTGGCGCCGACCTTTTCACGCCATTCCCTGTTAGCTCTGGACAGGTAGTCCGTGAATACGAATGATGTGCCGCTGCCGTCCGAACGGTGGACAACCGAGATGCGCAGCGACGGAAGATTCGCGGCACTGTTTTCGGCTGTTATTCTTGGATCATTCCAGGTGGTTATCTTGCCGAGGAAAATGTCCGAAATGATTTCCGGCGTAAGCCTGAGTGTGCCGCGTGTTCCGCCCAGGTTGTACACTATGACCACCGCCCCGATGCTGGTGGGGATATGGATGATCTCGGCCCCCGTGGCTTTAATTTCCTCATCGGTCATGAAGGCGTCCGTGGCTCCGAAATCAATGACCCTGTCGGTCAGCTGCTTGATGCCCCCGCCCGATCCTATTCCCTGGTAATTGACCCTGACGCCAGATATTTTATTGTATTCGTCAAACATTTTCCGGTACAGTGGTTCGGGGAATGTCGCCCCGGAACCAGTCAGTTCCAGACCTTGTGCTGCCAGGAAACCCGTGCTGATAATCGCCAGTAAAATGATAAGCAGTGTTGTTTTTATTTCTTTCATGGTTATTCCTCCTTGTATGAAGAAATACTTCAAAATTGTTAAGGGCCATGAAAGGAATTGTTAAGATTTGATTAATTTATACTGGATGGAAAAAACAGGGTGAATGCGGTTCCATGCCCAATTTTGCTGTCCACACTGATCTTCCCCCCATGAAGGAGAATTATGTGTTTTACGATTGAGAGGCCCAAACCCGTTCCGCCCCCCGCCCTGGATCGGGATTTGTCCACGACATAAAACCTCTCAAAAATCCTGTCCAGGTCTTTTCCCGGGATGCCGATGCCGGTATCCTTGACCATAATCGTTATTCCATCATGCTCATTTGATAACGTTATGGAGATTTCTCCCTTTTCCGTGTATTTCACGGCATTATCCAGGAGATTGATGAATACCTGTTCCAGTTTGAAGGGATCTCCTTTGATGCTTTTCAGATCCGGATCAATTGCATATTCCAGCCGTAGGCCTTTTGCCTCAAGCCGGTCCTGAAACAGGGGGATGACATTGGAGAATATTTCCCTGATATCCGTCTGCTCGTCAAAGTCTGATTCTTTTTTCTCCTCAAGCCTTGAAAGCGTCAGGAGATCCTTGATTATATTGATGAGGCGTTCGGTGTGTCTGGTGATGATGTGAAGGTATTTCAGTTTGTCCCCGTCTGTTTCATCTTCCGTGAGTGTTTCAAGATAGCCCTTGATGGCGGTGAGCGGCGTTCCGAGTTCATGACTTACATTTGTGACAAGCTCTTTTTTCATTGTCTCCCAGTTTTTCAGATTGGTTACATCGGAAAAAACAAGCACTCTTTCATTCCTTGCCGGAAGAAAGCTGATGCTGCAGAGAAGAATCTTTTTTTCAAATTCAACCTCGATGAACCGATGCTCCAGAGTAACGCTGTGCTTTACGAGATCCATGATTTCATTAATCCTGATTATTTCCCAGTAAGGCCTGCCCAAAGCCGTACCGGTGTTGAAAATGCTCAAAAAGCTCCGGTTGACCCTGACAATGTTTCCTTTGTCATCCAATACCGCAATCCCCTCATCAATTGATGAAATAATGCTGTTGATTTCCTCTTTTTCCGAAACAAGCTCGGCTATGAGCGTCTTGATCCTGATGATCATATTCTCAAAGCTTTTTGAAAGCTCCCGTATTTCAGAACTCTCGGTTTTGGAGAAGCTGATGTCAAAATCCCCCTCGGAGACTTTTCGGGAGATGAGTGAGAAGCGATTGATTTCCTTTTTAAAATTGAAATAGATTATCAGAATGGCGCTGATGGATGCCGCCACCAGAAAGCATATGATCAACAGGTATTGTATCTTTAATTCTGTAATCAACAGGTCAACATATTCAATAAAGATGCTGGTTCGAAGGACGCCTGTGATGCGGTTGTTCTCCCTCACGGGATAGGCGAAATACAGCATGTTTTTCCTGAGAGTATTGCTGAAACGGATATTGTAGTTGACTTCGCCTTCAAGAGCATTTTTAATTTCAGGTCTGCCGGAATGGTTGTCCATAAAGGCCGGATCTTCCTCGGTATCCGCCAGGACAACACCGTCCCTGTCAATGTAGGTAATTCTTGAATCGATATATTCGGCATGCGTATCGATAAATGACTGAAGATTGCCGGGACTGCCCCCCTCCAGGGCTTCCAGAATGCCGTTTTCCATCAGATGTGAATACGTTTCAAGATATTTCGCCTGCTCTGCGATGACGTTATCGGAAATGTTCTGAAAAAAGAAAATAAAAATGAAAGCAAGGAACGCCAGGACAATCAGAATGAAAAAGAAAAGGATTTTAATGATGAAGGATCTATTCTGCAAGTTTGTATCCGACTCCCCTCACGTTTGTTATCAGCTTGCCGGCTTTGCCCAGTTTCTCCCTCAAATGCCGTATGTGAACGTCTATGTTGCGCTCAGTGATATAAATAGTGTCACCCCAGATCATGTTGATGAGTTTCTCGCGGCTGAACACCCATCCCCTCTGTTGGGCCAGTTCAACAAGAATTTTGAATTCAGTCTGGGTCAGGACTATTTTTTTGCCAGATGCATCACTGACCTCATATTTCTGCAAATCAATTTTCAGAAGGTCTCCAAGGTTGATTAAACCGGCAGTCCGTACTTCCTTGCCCCTTCGCAAAACCGCTTTCACGCGGGCAACAAGCTCCTTGGGAGAAAAGGGTTTAACAATATAATCATCCGCACCGAGTTCCAGTCCCAATACCTTGTCGGTCTCTTCCTGACGCGCTGTAAGCATGATTATAGGAATATTCTTATGCCTGGTGTCGTTTTTCAATTGTTTGCATAATTCCATGCCGTCAATCTCCGGGAGCATCAGGTCAAGGATCAGCAGATCCGGGATTGTACGTTGCAATGCCTGAAGCAGTTCCTGAGGCAGGAAAAACCCCTTTGTGTAAAAACAGTTTTTGGCAAGATTAAGGATCAAGAGATTTACAATATCCTTCTCGTCATCCAGGATGAATATTTTCCCATTCATTTCAAGAATCATAACATCCGTAAGTCAGGATATCAAGGGGAGCGCAGTGATCGACCCGATTTAACTTTTCTTTTTTCATGGACTTGCACCAACTGTTTTGGTAAAATAAGACTATGAAAGTCATTGTTCCAGGGCTTTCAGGATTCTGCCCTGGTGTGAAAATTGCGGAAAAGAAACTCTTTGAAATGAAAAAGTCTCATTCGGATGAGTCCCTTTATATCTATGGCAATGTCATAAACAACAGAAAATACATTGAATACCTTGAACAGAACAACATCCACACAACCGGAGACATGCACTCCATTCCTCCTGACGCAGTAATTGCAATCAGGACCCACGGACTCTCCCGGATTGAGGAGGCGGGGTTGCGCAGCCTGCACCGGGTGGCGGATCTTACTTGTACGCATGTCAAGTTCTCGCAAAAAAAAATACTGGAATATTCGGAAAAAGGATATTTCATCGTGATCGTGGGAAAGAAGGACCACCCGGAAACACGGGGCCTTGAGAGTTATGCCAAACAAAAAACCATTGTTGAAAATGATGATGACATCAAGGTGCTATTGGCCGGTATGCCTTCCGTGCTGAAGGCTTCGGCCGGTAAAGTGTTCGTGATACCGCAAACTACCGCATCGCGCGGGCTGTTTCTGAAAACAAAGGCGGCACTAACTGACGCGTTTACAGACACTATAATTGAGTCCTATGACTCTATCTGTCCTGTCACGGAAAAAAAGGAAAAAGAGGCACTAAAGCTGCAAAAGGATGTGGATGTGAGCTTTGTAGTGGGAGACAGGATTTCCGCAAATGCCAATAAGCTTTTTCAGATTCTCCTGACCGGCAACAGGGAGACATACTTTATAGAAGATCTTGATGATCTTGTAGCCATGGGGCTTCCGCTTGAAAGTTTCCGAAAAGCGCTTGTGGTATCCTCGGCCTCAACACCTCGTTTTATAGAGC
>RPPD01000246.1 GCA_003818675.1 Spirochaetaceae bacterium | reverse complement strand
AGGTACGTGATATCCAAAGAGGACAGTGCCGCGGTGCGCGGATACAAAAGGTATGCGCTGACTGACGACGGGATATCGCCCAGGGCAGTACCTGGCTGGATAAGCGAGTGCATGTATATTGACAGCGATGAGCACACAGAGGAAGGCCACATCACGGAGAGCGCAGATGTCAGAATCGACATGATGGAAAAGCGGTTTTTCAGGCGGATGAAGCTTCTTGAAAAGGCGGTCATCCCGCCTGTTGTCTGCAGGAAGGGCGATCCCGCCTTGTACGTGGCCGGATTCGGATCCACGGCGCAGGTTTTAAAAGATGCCTGGGCAGAGATCGGAGACAGGAACATCGGGATAATCCATTTTCCGCAAGTGTGGCCATTTCCCGCGGCAAAACTGGCAAAGCTTGTGGCGGGAAAAAAGTTTGTTACATTTGAGAACAATGCGGGAGCCCAGCTCGCGCAGCTTGTGAGGCGGACAACCGGCATAAACGCGGATCGTTCGGTGCTCAAATACGACGGCAGGGCTTTTTCTCTGGAAGAGACTGTCGCCATGCTTAAAGATTTGTCCAGGCTTGCGCCTGTGCCCAGGAGTAAAAAGCAAAGCAAAATGAAAACACAAACCAAAAAAAGCGGGCGCGGAAAGCGGGGTGGAAAATGACTGTAAAAGATTTCAAGGAACTTGCCTCCAAAGATCCGATTGCGTGGTGCCCCGGGTGCGGCAATTTCGGGATAATGGCCGCGGTCCAGAAGGCTGTCGTGCTGCTTGAAAAGGATCCGCGGGATATCCTTTTGGTTTCTGGCATCGGCCAGGCGGCCAAGCTGCCGCACTACCTGAACGCAAACTGTTTCAACGGCCTGCACGGCCGCGCGCTACCGGCCGCCACGGCCGCCAGGATCGTCAACAGGAAACTCACTGTGATAGTAACGACCGGTGACGGCGACTGTTACGGCGAGGGTGGAAACCATTTCCTGCACGCTGTCCGGAGGAACATAGACATCACCGTGATTGTGAGCGACAACCAGATATACGGCCTTACAAAAGGGCAGGCGTCTCCCACCACCGAGCCCGGGTTTGTGACAAAAGTACAGCCGGACGGGGTGATAAACGCCGCCTTCCATCCGCTTGAAACAGCCATTGTTTTGGGAGCGGGATTCGTGGCCCGTGGCTTTGCCCGCGACCAGGACACCCTGGCCGCGATAATCGCGGAGGCGGTTAGACACAAGGGCTTCTCGCTTGTGGACGTTTTTTCGCCTTGCATTTCCTTCAACAAGAAGAATACGTACAAATGGTATGGCGAACGGGTATACAATCTGCAGGATGTTCCGGGATACGATCCCGCGGACAGGCAGGCCGCTCTCGCAAAGGCGGCAGAATCAGGCGACCGGATTCCGCTAGGAATCATTTACCGCAAATCAGGCCCATCATACACGGAACTCGCGGGGCTGGAGGAGAAGACTCCGCTGGTGGAGCTGCCCGCGACTGCCGTGGACATCAGGGAAAGTCTCGAGGAATATACAGCCTGACATTACGACGTCCGATCGTCTTGACAATGCAGGCCTTCATCCTTAGTATGGTGACAAGATCAACGAACGTGCGGGGATGCGTAGATGGGAATAAAGACACCTGAGATTCAGCAGTCCTGGTTTTTGGAAAGCAGCCTGTCAGACGGAAACGCGGTCCAGATAAAGATCAATAATGATCCATTTGTCGTGGGGCGGGACAAAAAGTGCAATCTCACGCTTTCATCATCCACTATCTCGCGGCGTCATGCAGAGATTTTTTCCAAGGATTCCACATTTTACCTTCGAGACCTTGGGAGTACTAATGGCACTTTCATCAACTCCAAAAAAATCGCCGAAGAGGAAATAGTCCACAACGGAGATTATATTACATTCGCTGACCTTCAATTCAAGCTTATTTACAAGGGCACGGAGATCAGGGACAAGGTCAGGAAAAGCCACACTGATACACAGACCAATTTTTTAAAGAATCCGCGCAAGTACCACAGCTTTGCCGATGCCTACAAGCTTTCAAAGAGGGAGGAGGAGATACTGTTTCTGCTTCTTCAGGGAAAGTCCACAAGGGAAATTGCAGAAACGCTTTTCATTACATTCGGCACAGCCAAGAACCATATACTTTCCATTTTCAATAAAACAGACGTGCATTCCAAGTTTCAACTCCTGGCAATTTACAACAAGCTATCCGGCAAGAAAAAATAGAGATATACATTGACCGCTGATGTATTTCTGATGTTATAATAACAGCACATTGGAAAACACTTTCATCGTAAACAAGGACACAATACTGCGCCTCCCTGAAAAGTTGACGCCTGCGGTCGGACACGCTGTTGAAATGTTTCAAACCGATGCAGAAAAGGTATTGGGAAAAAGGCTGGCTGTGGGTGGATTCAGCACCGTTCCTGGTGGATTCATCGTTGTCGATTATGCCGATCCAAAAGATGAGATCGCAGGAAGGCCCGAGGCTTTCGCAATTCGGTTTTCGCATGATTCGAACAGCCCAATCATGCGGATCTTGGGATCTGATGACCTTGGAATCATCTATGGATTGCTCAGGCTTAGCCATGACCATCTCGATGTTGACCCGTTCTGGTTTTGGACTGAAAAAGAACCGCTGTGCCGAATGTCAGTCTTTATTCCCAACCGCGATATCGTGTCAACTCCAGCCCGCGTAAGATACCGTGGCTGGTTCGTCAATGATGAGGACTGTTTGATCGGCTGGACTGATATTTATCCGCCTCCAAAAAAGGTGTGGCGGCCCGTGTTTGAGACCCTGCTGCGATGTGGCGGCAACCTCTGGGCGCCGAGATGTTTTCCAGGGCCTTTCCTGATAAAGATCCCAGCTTCAACAGTAACCAGGGCCTGTTTGAGGCTTTATGGAAAGAGGCGATCATTCGGCAAAAAGAAGACAATATCATATGGGTGTTGGGTTTTCGTGGCCAGGGTGATTGTCCTTTCTGGGAACAGGATGTGGCAGTCAATACGCCCGAGGCCCGTGGAGAACTCTTGAGCCGCGTAATTAAACGGCAGTATGACATGGTGCGCTCGCACGTCTCGAATCCTGTCTTCAGCATGTACATCTATGGGGAGATCTCCGGATTGTATCGGGCCGGGCTTGTCGAGGTTCCGGAAGAAGTCATCAAAATATGGTCCGACAATGGATATGGGAAAATGGTGTCGCGCAGGCAGGGGAACGAGAATCCGCGCCTTCCCTCGCTGCCGCCCGGTTTTGGAAATGGGCCTCATGGTGTGTACTGCCACGTGACCTTCCACGACCTGCAGGCTTCGAGTCATTTGACCATGCTCGCCAACAGGCCTGAGATGGTAAATGATGAACTGGGTGCGGCGCTCGACGCTGGTGCGGATGTATGCCTGCTTGTAAACTGCGGGAATATCCGGCCGCACATCCTGATGCTTGACCTTGTGGCACGGATATGGAATCACGGCAAGACCGATGTTCGCGCGCATATGGCGGATTTCGGGCGCAGGTTCTTCCCCTCATTACCGAAGGAAGCCATGGCATGCTATCGGGAGTATTTCAATGCCGTGATACAATATGGAGAAAACAAGGATGACAGGGCGGGAGACGAGTTTTACCACCATCCGGCCAGACCCATTGCAGAACACTGGATGAAGGGGAAATGCGGCCGGACCTGCGATGAACTCCTCTGGGCCACCGGAGAGATGCCCTTCGAACAGCAGGTGGCTGATGTGGGGACAAAGTGTGAATCCGCACTTGCGGGCTGGACCACGCTGGAAGCGCGGTGCACGGACCTTGTCCCTGCGCTTTCGGAAAATGAAGCGGTGTTTTTTTCAGACAACCTGCGGCTCCAGGTAATATTGCACCGCTCTGGATGCCAAGGTCTCGCGGCGCTCTGCAGGGGCTTTGCAGCATGGAAAGACTGTAACCTGCCGCTGGAGGCCCTTCGCAAGTGGCTTCGGGTGCTGGGCGACAGTCCGGATTTTTTCATCTGGTACAGGGATCTCCTGATGCCGGAAAGGGAAAAGAAAATATACCTGGAAAACACTCATCGACGGCCCCTGTCAGACGACGAACTGGCCAGAATGCTTGAAGCCAGGCTTGTATAGGTTTTGCATTCAAATCCCGGCAGCGACGCAGGAAATGAAAATGTTTACTGCTTTCCCTTTTTTGGAAAAAGAATGTCAAGAACCTCGTCAATCGTTTTTACCGGATGGAATGTAATTCCTTCCTTTACATTCCCGGGAATCTCATCCAGATCCCTGATATTCCCTGAGGGAATAATTATCTGGCGGATTTTATGGCGTCTTGCCGCTATCACCTTTTCCTTCAGACCGCCAATTGGAAGCACGCTTCCCACCAGGGAAAGTTCTCCTGTCATGGCCAGGGGTTTTTTTATTATGCGGTTTATGGCAAGGGAAAGCAGGGCGCTTGCCATGGTAATGCCCGCAGATGGTCCGTCCTTGGGTGTGGCACCAGCTGGTATATGAAGGTGTATGATGTTCT
>RPPD01000245.1 GCA_003818675.1 Spirochaetaceae bacterium | reverse complement strand
TATTTGTATTTCTGTCTCTCCTTGTGGCGCCTTTGTGTGGTGACATCGCAGCAGAGAAAATCAGGTGGGAGCCTCTTCCCATGGCGGAGAAGCTCGCAGTTGAACAGAACCCATCTACAGCATCTCTCGCCCAGGCTGCGCTGATTTTTTCCAGAATAGGGGATGATCTGCTTCCCGCATATTCCAAAAAGCTTGAAGGCATTCTTGCCGGTGTGAAGACAACTTTTGCCGGAAAACCAATCACAACACAGCTTGCGGATGAGCTTCTTCAGTATCTTCACAGTAATTACCTGAAGCGCTACAATGAACCAGATACTACAATGCAGGTTCTTCTTGACAAAGGTTCATATAACTGTGTTTCCTCCGCGGTCTTTTATCTCCTGGCGGCTGAAACAGCAGGAATTCGAGTTGCCGCGGTGCAGACAAAAACACACGTATTCTGCAGGGTCTTTGTAGGTAGTGACGCCTTTGACGTGGAGACTACAAGCAGGTTCGGCTTTAATCCCCAGGGAAAGCGTGAGTTCTTTGACGAGTTCGGCCGGCAGACTGGATTTGTATATGCTCCGCCTGGCAACTATAAAGACCGCACTGACATTAGCAGGAAGGAGCTTGTCGGTCTCATTCTGTACAACCAGATAGCGATAGCAGAAAAATCGGGACGGCATGAAGAAGCCATCACTGCCGCAGTAGATTTTTTTGCCACGGGCAAAACCGAGTTTTCCCTGATGGCGCTGAAAAACTCAATATCAAACCTTTCCGTAGATGCTGTGGCTAAAAAGTATTTTCAATCTGGTTTGAAGGTTATGGACATGGCCGTGGCCTCTTTCAGGGAACTGCCCGAGTTCTCCGAGTTGCGTCGTGATTATATCAAGAACTGGGCGGGCGCGCTCATAAACCAGGGGAATCCTGATGAGGCATTAGGGATAGTTTCACGCGAACACTCAATGGGCAAGATATCATCAGATGATCTGGCTGAAATGAAGCTGTATGTCGCAATTAAAAGCGCGGAAATGGCAGGCAGGTCCGGCAATAATGTCCAGGCAGTTTTAATAATTGAAAATGCTGTTGGTGAGCTTGGACCTGATGCAAAACTTGCGGAGGTTCTGAAGGTTCACACACGCAATGCAGTTTTGGAGCTTGTGGAAAAAAAGGATTATCCTGCTGCGCTTGCACTCTGCACAAAGGCCAGGGGTGACAGCCGGTTTGATGACAAGGTATTTGTGGAACTCGTTGTATTCATCTTTCAGAAAAGGGCTGAAATTGAGGGGAAACAGGCCCGCTTTGAGGCGGGGCTTGCTGTAATAGAGGAGGGATTGTCTATAATCCCAGGCAACAGCAAGCTGCTGGAGATGGCGAATGTGTACACCTATAATGCAGGACTTGCCTTTCTGAAGACAAATGATTTTGATACGGCAAGACGTTTTCTTGACGGCGGACGCGCGAAATCCCTGCTTTCTTTGCGGCAGATGGATGAGCTGAAACTCTACTACTGGTCCCAGATGGCAGCTGCCATAAATAAAAGCACGGGTCCGCTTGATGCCGCTGGTGTGATAAAGGAAGGAATTGTTGAAATTGGAAGACAGGCCAATCTCCTGAAAAGTTTCGAGACATATATACACACGGGAGTTGCGTCTTTGATCGCAGGACGCAATTACACGCCCGCGGAAAAGGTCCTTGAAGAAGCGCTAATTGTGCTTCCAGCCAGCACTATTTTAAAGAAGGATCTTGAAACAGTGAAAAATCTTTCAAGGTAAGGGCCCGAGTGACACAACAGGACATCAGCAGTGAACTCGGCCGCGACAGCTTAAGGCAGAATCTCCGCATCTATACGCTCAAGGCGTTTCATATGATTCCGCCTGTGTATGAACCCCGTATTTTGGACCTTGGGTGCGGAACCGGGGTGCCCTGCCTGGAACTCGCAATCAACAGCAAAGGCCTGATCACGGCAGTTGACCGGGATCTGTCGGCACTTTGCGTGCTCAAGGAAAAAACAAAAGCCCTGAATCTGCAGAAACACGTAAAGGCAGTCCGCGCAGACATAATGAAGAAGAAATGGAGGCGGAACTCTTTTGACATAATATGGTTTGAAGGTTCCATGGCTGTGTTTGGTTTTGAAAAAGCGGTTTCGCGCTGGCGGGGATTTTTAAAACATGGCGGCTATATGGTCATTCACGATGAGAAAGAGGGATACGAAGACAAAATAGGGATGATTCCGGCTTGCGGTCTTGAACTGCAGAACCGCTTCTTTGTTTCCGTGGACATCTGGCTTGACAGGTATTTCCGGCCTCTTGATGAAAAAATAGAGGAACTACGGGAGCGATATGCGGGCAAGTCCGATGTTCTTGCAATGCTTGACCAGGAGGCTTCCGAGATAAACCGTTTCAGGGATGATCCAAACAGATTTGCCTCGATATTTTATATTATGAAAAAAGTGTAAAGATTGATGCGGTGTGTCTGCTGCTGTCCGGAATTGCTATCTGGTTTATTTATGATATTTGACGATGGCCTGGAGCACGATACGCATTTCGTCATCAGCATCAGCCTCTGAAGGCTGGAAAGTGCGTCCGGTTATTGTCTCATATGCGGTGATGTAGCGGATAGCCACCTCAAGCCTGATATCATCAGGGATTTCAGGCGCAACGCCATCACCCATGAAGCCCTTTCCAATCAGCCACTGCCGGAGGTATTCCTTGTCCAGCTCGCGCTGCTTTTCTCCCTTTGCAAAGAGGTCAGAGTATGTGTCTGCATACCAGTAGCGGCTTGAGTCAGGAGTGTGAATCTCATCCACAAGATGAAGCTCGTTATCCCTTATGCCAAACTCGTACTTGGTGTCCACGAGTATGAGCCCGTTTTGGGCCGCGATTTCTGTGCCCCTGGTGAAAAGTTCAAGCGCCGTGCGCTCAACCTGCTCCCAGAGCTCCTTTTTCACTATCCCCTGTTTTACCACCTGGTTCGATGCTATGGGCATGTCATGTTTGCCCTTTGACTCCTTGGTGGATGGCGTGAGAATGGGGATCTCGAACTTCTGGCTTGCCTTCATGTCCGGCGGAAGAACAATGCCGGAAACCGGCCTGCCCTGGGAATAGTCCCGCCATGCGCTGCCTGTAAGATACCCGCGAACGACCACTTCAATTGGAAGCACATGGCATCTTTTTGCACACACAGAGCGAGCGGAGAGTTTTTCAACGATATGGTTTTTTACAATATCACGCGTTTTGTCAAACCAGAAAAGCGAAAGCTCGTTTAAGACCTGTCCCTTGCACGGAATCGTGGACAGCACGCGGTCAAAAGCCGAGATCCTGTCGGATGTGGCAATGATCATCAGGTCTCCCATGTCCACCACATCACGCACCTTGCCCTCATACAGGCTGTAGCCCGCCTCTTTGGGCAGGGCAAGCGTCTCAAGGGTTGTATTCAGAAACTGGGTGAGATTATGTGAATCCATTATTTCAATTCTTCTCGTTTTGCGATTATCCTGCTCACAAGTCCGTACTCCATGGCAGCGGAAGCATCCATCCAGAAATCCCTGTCCGTGTCTTTCTCGATCTTGTCAAACTTCTGGCCAGTCTCGCTCGCGATAAGCTCATTTATCTTTTTGCGCAGTTTCTCAAGCTCGCGCGCGTGAATTTCAATTTCAGTTGCCACGCCGCGGATTCCGGAGAGAGGCTGGTGTATCAGGTAGTGGGAGTTGGGCAGTCCCAAACGCAGATCCTTTGGCGATGCGAGGAGAATTATGGCGGCTGCTGATGCGACAAGCCCCATGCCTATTGCATAGACCTTGGGTTTGATGAAACGGATCATGTCAAAGATGGCATATCCCGCGTCCGCGTCCCCGCCAGGAGAATCTATAAAGACCTTTATGGGCTCATCGCTCTGGTCCTCCATAAGGAGGAGCTGGCGGATGACCCGCTCCGCGAGTTGTTTGTTGATCTCGCCGGAAAGGAGTATGGTCCGTGTCTTTAAAAACTGCTGCATGAGGAGGTTGTCATGTCCGTCCTCTTTGCCGGTTTCTTTTTCCTGGTCGTCGTCTTCTTCATTAAGGTAAATATTGCTGGTTTTCATAGGCCTAATATATCCATATGGCGCGTGAAATGCAAGGAGTGGCCTGCGTGACGACTGAGCTGCTTACATCGCATGCTCGTAAAAAATCCTGGAATATGGTACAAGGGAAGGGCATATGCAAAAGAATATCCTTGCGCTGCTGTGTACAATGATGTTTGTCTGCGCCTGCAACCGTGATATGGCGTACCCGTTTCCTGCGCATCCCACGGACAATGCAGCGGCGGAGAAGAAACTCATTTTCCCGCTGCCGCAGCGCAAGAACAATATCCGTACAACAGGTTCTATGCCGGCTGGTGCGGTATTGCGCGCGGGCACCGTGAGCCACCATATGCTTGCGGCCGGATATATAGATTTCTGGTTCCGGAAACTTGCCTCAAGCTCTGCTTCAACAGGGCAGTGCATCGGGACTTTTATCATTATTTCCCCCAGGCATTTTGGCCAGTCGTTTCAGG
>RPPD01000244.1 GCA_003818675.1 Spirochaetaceae bacterium | reverse complement strand
GTGGACTCAGGGTCAGGCTATTGTTGAGCGCTATGGGCCCAAGCACTTCCCCATGCAGGGACGCGGACTTACACAGGTGGACCTGCGCATCTACAAGATAGATCCGGAGAGCAGGAACTTCTGGCCATTCCCGTCAGAGCCCTTAGCAGTGGACGAGGAATCCCGTCCGCCCATGCCTGGTGAGGAACCTGGATATGGCCAGGACCTGACCGCGCAGATACGCCTTCTGGGTTCTCCTCATGTATCCCAGATCATTTCGCTTCCAATTAATGAGAGGAGCGCCAATTCGCTCTTTGGCCTGGACCTGGCGCAGTATCTTGAGCGCATTTCGGGAAAGAACGCTCCTGGAACATACCTCGTGGGTTACAGGCTTTTAGGTTCAACAACCAGGCGCATCTATGTTCGCATGACTGTCACGGATCTTTCGCTTTCAACCGTTGAAGAGGAACACGCGGTTACCTTTATTGTCACCTCGCTTTCCACGGGAAGACCACTTGTGGGCGCAGAGGTCATTATTGAAGGAGAGAAGACATACGACGAACAATTTGTCCAGTTGATCCGGGGACGGACTGACAATGCAGGAATGTTCCGCTACGAGCACACTTCCAGGATAGAAACAGGGGTGGGCAGGATCCGCGTTGTCTACAGCGGGGACCAGCTCGTGATTGACCCCGAGAATCCTCCGCCCCATTTCATGAACAACCATTGGTTTGGCTCAAGCGGCAGTTGGCTTTCGTGGATAAGCTCGGAGCCCAGGAATGTGAAGGATCAGGTGAGGAGACGGGGCTATATCTTCACGGAGAGGCCGGTCTACAGGCCTGAGGAGCCCGTGCATATCATGGGCTACATCAGGCTCCTTCAGCAGGGCCGCATATTGGCGGATGACAGCGGCCGCAAGCGCTATGTCATAGTGACCGCGCCGGGTTCAAAGCAGTGGAGCTACCCGGTCCAGCTTTCCGGCAATGGGGCATTTTACATCAAGTTTGATGAAAAGGACCTGCCCACCGGGGACTACACGGCTGTTATCAGGGATGAAATCTCGGGTGAGAACCTGTCTTCGGTGAGCTTCAAAAAGGAAGCCTATCGCGTGCCCAGATTTGAAGTCAACATAACAGGGCCTGACCGGGTACCCGTTGACCGCGCGTTTTCCGTTACGCTCACCGCTGACTACTATGCGGGCGGCAGGGTCGTGGGCCAGGACGTGATTTGGGAAATTACCAAGTATCCGTATTCAATCAGGCCCCGCGGACTTCCAGGCTTTATCTTTTCCACTGATGAAAACTTTTCAGGCGGCCGCATCTATTCCTATGAGGGCGCCTCAACAAGGCGCGACAAGACAGATACAAACGGCTCCGCTGTTCTTTCAATAGATCCGTCAACAGACCAGGAAGGTGTTCCAAGACGGTACATGATTGAAGGAACTGTTGTGGGCGCTGACACGCAGACTGTCACTGCCGTAAAGCAGGTTTTAGCCGTGCCGTCATTTGCCATTGGCCTGAAGCTTGACCGCTTCCTGAAAGACACGCGCGTTATAAAACCCGAGATAATTATCATTGACCACGACGAGAAGCCGCTTTCGGGAAAAGCCCTCTCCGTGCGTCTGTATCATCGTGAATGGCACTCATATATTTCCGAGAGTGATTTCACAACAGGCCAGGTCAAGTACAATACAGATGTAGTGGATAAACTCCTGGTGGAAAACAAATACACAAGTCTTGACTCACCGCTTGCCATCAGCCTGCAGGTGGATGAGGCTGGCGTGTACGTGGTTGAGGTCCTTGCCAAGGACAACCTTGGACGGCTTCAGAAGCTGCAGCAGGATCTCTATGTGGCAGGAGACACTCCTGTGGCCTGGAAACAGGCGTATGCCAATGTCTTCGAGACATCGCTTGACAAGAAAATCTACGCGCCTGGCGAAAAGGCTGACATATTGCTGAAGAGTCCCTTTCAGGACGCGATGGCGTTAATCGTTGTCGAGGGGCCAAATAAAAATGAATATTACTGGGTCGAGGTGAAAAACGGACAGGGAATCTTTACGCTTCCGATAACTGCGGAAATGGTGCCAAAGATTCCAGTACATGCACTTCTCATGCGCGGACGCCTGCCTGACACAGGGGATATTTTTACAGGAAGGGTTGACCGCGGCAAACCCATTGCCATGGCCAACACAACATGGATCAGCGTTGATCCCGTGGCCTTCCAGGCAAAGGTGACACTGGAACACGAGAAGACAGCACTGCCGGGCTCACAGCTCAAATTGAGGATAAGGCTCACCGATGCCTATGGAAAGGCTGCAAACGGCGAGGTCGCGCTCTGGCTTGTGGACCGCGCGGTACTGGCCCTGGGCGAGGAGAAGTCCCTGAATCCGCTTTCCTCTTTCATAGATCCCGTGTACAGCTATCTGCGCTTCCGCGAGACGCGCAATGAAATTGTGGGCAATATTCCCATACAGGAACTGCCCGGAGGCGGAGGCTGGGATGAGGCCGAAAGGTCCGCGACATCAGCCATGGATAAAATGGAGGGCGAGGAGCTCTTCAGGCGGACGACGGTCAGGCGTAATTTCCAGACCGTGCCGTACTACAATCCCTCAATCAAGGTTGTAAACGGCTACGCGGAGATAACAATTGCGCTGCCTGAGAATCTCACTGACTTTGCGATTCGCGCTGTGGCGACAATAGGCCATGACAAGTTTGGCGCGGGTGCCTCTGTTGTGTCAATAAGACTGCCTGTCATAGTGCAGTCCGCGCTGCCGCGTTTCGTGCGGCCAGGAGACCAGTTCACAGCAGGCGGCATTGGCCGCATAGTTGAAGGTGCGGGCGGTGCTGGTCTTGCCGCCGTCCAGGTCAAGGGGCTGCAGCTTCTTGGCAAGGAAGGGGTCACGCAGGACAGCAGACAGTTTGTCTGGAAGGAGCAGTTGCCTGAAAAGGTATTCTTCCCGTTTGTGGCGCCCAGGAGCCTCTCATATGAGGATGACAGGGAAGTGACAGTGAGGATCGCCGTTGAACGCAAACAGGATGGCGCAAACGACGGTTTTGAAATGAAGCTTCCAGTGCGCTTTGACAACACAATGCAAAGGATGGAGCGCTTTACAGCAATCACTCCCGGCCAAAAGCTGGACATGCCTGCTCCGAGCCTGCCCATGCGCAAAGGAACGGTGAGACAGTCTGTCATTCTCACTTACGAGATGGATATGGTGAAGCTCCTGCAGTCCATGTACTTCCTGAAGGCCTATGTGCACGGTTGCACGGAACAGAGGGTGAGCAAGCTTTATCCAAATATTGCATTAAAGGATGCCCTTGCCCAGATAGGATTGGCCGAGGAATACAAGGTCAGTGATCTTGAGTTTGCAGAACTTGTAGCATTCCTCGAGACGACACTGACAGAGAACGGACTTTACAGTTTCTGGCCGGGTTCAGGCGGTTATGTGAGTTTGACAGCGTACGTGGTGGAATTTTTGATCGCCGCGCGCGACTCAGGCCTCACAGTTCCTGCAAAACTCCTGGACAGGCCCATTGCAGCGCTTAAGGCTGCCCTCAGGTCAGACTACAATTACTTTATATCCGGCCAGACCCTGCGCGAACGTGTTGAAGCGCTTGTGGCGCTTTCCACTGCCAGGCAGTTTAATGAACAGTATGCATATGACCTGTTGTCGCAGGCCCAGAACGCGGACCTCTACACAAAGGCAAAGATCCTGCGCATATTCCTGGCCAACAACAAAAGCAGCATCGCGGGTGTAAAAGATCTGCAGAACTCGGTCTGGCAGTCCACGGTATTCCAGAAGCGCGGTGCTGAAGAACTTTTCACGGGATTCCAGTATACGAACAATGACCGTTGGGGCGGACTCGTGCTTTCAAGCGAAGTACGGACAATGGCACAGGTCATCCGCGCACTCTATCGCCTTGATCCTCAGAACAGGCGGATACAACTCATCAAGGATTATCTTGTGGCAAAGGGTGATTCCTCGGGATGGGGGAGCACCAATAACAATACAGAAGCCCTGCTCGCGTTTGCGGACATTTTGGCGCAGCGTGTTGTAAACCGCGGAAACCACGTGTATGAGCTTTCGCATGGCGGCAAGACAACCACAATAAGCACTAATGGCCACAATGTGAGCCAGTTCGTATTCAGGGATGATTCGCTTGGCTCCATTAAATATGTCTCAGGAGACACTCTGACCATGCCGTATGCCTGGATGGTAGTGGACTATATCCCTGAGGCTACGGGTGACAATTTGCCGGCTGAAAGCAATGGATTCTCCGTGAGCCGCGAACTTATTGAGTACAGTGCGGATAAAAAGATTGTGGCCAGACGTCCCGTGAAAAAGAGCGAGACGCAGCAGTTTGTTCTTGAGACTGTGGTGGAGGAACATGTGACTATTGTTAACCCGGAGACGCAGAACTTCATCGCAGTTGTTGTGCCAATAGCCGCGGGATTTGAAATTATGAATCCCAATCTCGCGACAAGCTCCAAGGAGGCTGTGCCTGCAGGAAGGCTCACGCAAGCGCCAAGCTACGCTTCTTATGGAGATGACCAGGTGATCTTCTAT
>RPPD01000243.1 GCA_003818675.1 Spirochaetaceae bacterium | reverse complement strand
TGAAACTGCAACACCACATTGTGTAGAGATTTATTGCGCGGAAGAAGAACGGGACCTGCTTGAAGCCACGCTTGCCGATTCATTCCATGGGCAAAATCTTGCAGTATCCACCTTCACTTCGCTTTTCCAGAAAAACATAACCCGCCAGGAAGCCCTTTTCGTTGAAAAAAAGGAGCTGCCTCTTCCCAAGCCGCGTACAAGATTGATAATCATGAGCTGCCTTTGTCTTTTGTTCGCAGGCATTCTCTATGTAAAATATGGAATACACCGCAGTGAATACGCTTCAAGTCTCAAGTCAATGCATGAAGAACTTCTTCTTCACAACAGGGACATAACCGCAGTTCAATCAGAAGTCTTGGAGCTTGAAAAAAAGATACTAACCCTCCAGGAAAAGACTCCCGCATCATTATCGCTTTTCTTTTCCGAGCTCTCCAGGGAGCTTGGCAGCGCCACATTGATCTCCAATATAAATATAAACAGAAATGATTTTCAGATAGAAGCTACGGGTCCGGATCCCTTGAAAATTGAACAGGCATTAAGATTGAACACGCACTTTTCAAATATAGAAATTCTTGAGATCAAGCCTCTTCCCGGTGAAAACCGTGAATATTTCCGCATGAGGGGGAAATTCGCAAATGCCGCGACCATCCGTCCGTGAAAAACGGCTGCTGTATGTATTTTTTGTATTGCTCACAGTATGCCTTGCGGTTGTGTTTTTAGTTCTCTGGGGCGGACGCATGAGGGAAACCGAGGAGAATATTTACCTCCTTGAAGGGAATATCAAGTCACTTCTCAGCCTGAAGACCAATGAGGCAGAGCTTCGTGATTACCATTCAAGTCTCTCCTCGTATTATGAATCCGAGACCAAGAAGTTTTATTCATCCTCGGAGACGAATCTTACTAATCTGAGTCTGAAAATAATGGACATGATCAGCAAGAATGGCCTCGCTTATACGCGTTTCCAGAAAAATGAGACGGGGGATCCACACTACATAGAGTTTGCCATCACGGGTTCAGCCACGGGCCTGGTGAGTCTTCTCTCGGATATCAACCGCCAATCCAAATACATCAATATAATGTCAATGACGGTTTCTTCAAGGCAAAACATGCTCTCAGTCATCATGAGGTTGAATTATGTTTCAATTTAAAAAATACGGCCTTGATCTTGCAGGCCTCACAATTTTACTTGTTCTTCTTATTATGTTGCTTTTCCCATGGTCATTTCCAGACCCGCAGACGCAGATAAATAACGAACCACTTATAAAAAAGATTACCATGGAATCCGCTACAATTACACAGGAAGAACCTCTTTCTCAAGTGGCAAGCTTGTTTGGTTATTCAATCCCATCAAGATCAGCTTTACAGGCAACAACATCACAACCTGACGCAACTGGCCCTCAAGCAGCAACATGGCTCAAGTATACGGGTACCATCTCCAAAGAAAACGGCGTAGCCCTTCTGTACTTCAAAAACTCTTCCACTGGCCGCATGCTGGAATTGAATCCCGACGGCACTCCAAATCATGACAACTGGTCTCTGGTTCAGACATCCGATAGATATTATATTCTTTCAGATGGCAAAAATACATACAAGGTGAGTAGATAAAATGAACAATGTCAGATTTTCAGAAACACGTTTCATCGACAGGCTTCTTCCTGTGGTTTTTGCAATATCAACTTTTGCCGGATTGTTTTACGGATGCGGTTCATATGACACAAACGAGGCCATTTTTACCCAGGCCCACCTTGAGGGCATGATTTACGATAACCACAACAATCCCTGTGCAGGAGCCCGGATTTCCGCGGATAACGGTCCGGCTTTCGTCTCTGATGTCAACGGCAGGTTTACGCTCTATAATCTTTCACGCGGGATTCATGAAATTGCTGTTGTAAAAAAAGAATACGAGACATCGTCTTTTTCCGTTGAATTTCTTTCCAGAACCCAGGTCCTCTATGTAAAGATGTTTTCACAATCACAGCTGTTGGAGCTTGCCGAGACAGCGCTTGACGGCAGAAAGCTTGGAGAGGCGGATGAGTTTCTAAAACGCGCGGAGGCGATCGACAAGGAAGTCCCTGTGCTGCTGTACCTCAAATCAGTACTTGAACTCAAACGTGACAATTACGATGATGCCCTCTCATTATTGAAGCAGCTCGTGCAGATGGGATATACATTCCCGCCAGTATTTCTTTCAATGGCTGACATATATGAATACAAACTCAAGGACATCCCAAACGCAATAAGCGCATTGAAAAATTATCTTAACCTTGTTGAAAATCCTGCAGTCAGAGAAAGGCTGTCACATCTCGAGACGGGAAACTGATAGCAAATATTTGTTCCCTCCCTATCCGTAGTTTTTCAGCTTTCTGCATATGCGTTCGCGTCTTTTCGCGCAATCAGCGGTGGCCCCTCTTCTCCGGATTCTTTTCTTCTCTTTCACCGTTTGACACTATTTGCGGCCGGGAGTATAATAATTGAGCATTTCTTTAAAATCTGGGAGGGTTTGGCAATGCAAATACTACCATCTAAAGATTCCGAGCCTCTTGACCGTGGCGTCAAGGATGCCAGGGGCGCAAGACAAAAATCAGACAGCATCACTATCCGTCAGGAGAATCCCGGCAGCATCAAACATGACGCGGAAACAGGACTCTCCACTTCCGGAAGGCTTGGACTCAGAAGCCAGCGCGTTTTGGATGGTTTGGGAGAAGTCGCCGCACTGCTTAGGGAAAAAATCGGGGACAAGGAAGCCCAGGGCCGCCTTGAATCCATCATCCGTCAGGCGCGGTTTCAGGATGAACGGATTCTTGATGAATACGGCCCCCAGCTCAAAGAAATTGTCCGAGCGAGAGACATGAACCGTCTCCTGCTCCTGACAGATGAGACCCGCCAGAAAATACTGCACTATGCCAAAAATGAGACCATTTCGCAGAACATGGCCGCACTGGAATCCCGGGACCCCAAGGCGCTTGTCCGCGAGATCGCCAAAAATCTGCGCCAGCGCGGACTACCCAGCCTGGTCATAGAGCGCAGCAGGGTGATGGATCTGCTAAATCAGGACTGATTTCCTGCAATCAGGTTTTATCCTGCAATTCTTCCTGCAGGCTTGCGAGCATCGAAAGAGCCTCGAGAGGTTTCATCTCATCAATTTTCAGATTCTTTATCTGTTCAAGTACCATTTCAGTTTTTGAAAAAAGCAAAGGCTGAATGGTCCTCGCTTCACTGGCTATGGCATTCCCGTCAGGTCTTTGCTTCTTGTTATCAGGAAGCCCCCCGCCCCTGCCAACCGCATTAATTGAAGTTTCCTGGAATTGGTATGCGGACTGAATCACCTCATGCGGAAGTCCTGCTATCTGGGCCACATGAATGCCGTAAGAGCTGTCTGCAGGTCCCTCCCCTACTGTTTTAAGAAAAACGATCGCCTCATCCCTCTGGGCCACCTGCATGGAAAAATTTGCACACCTTGGATGTTCCATGGCTGAAAGCTCATGGAAGTGCGTGGCAAACAGTGTCTTGGCCTTGACCTTTTCCAATATATACTCACAGACAGCCCATGCAATGGCGAGCCCGTCTGTGGTGGAAGTCCCCCTCCCCACTTCATCCATGATGATGAGGCTTTTGGGAGTTGCCTGGCGCAGGATATGCGCTGTCTCGTTCATCTCCGATAGAAAGGTGGATTCACCGCGGGCAATGTTGTCACTTGAACCCACGCGGCAGAAAATCTTGTCAACAATGCCTATCTGGGCGTCCTCGGCCGGGACAAAAGAACCGATCTGCGCCATGAGTGTTATAAGCGCGGTCTGTCTGAGATACGTTGATTTCCCCGCCATGTTTGGCCCGGTCAATAAAATAAAAGAACACACTTGCGGATCCAGCTTTATTCCATTGGGGACAAATCCGCGGCCAGGCAGATTTACCTCCACCACAGGATGCCTGCCATGGCTTATCATCATGTTCTGGTGCTCCAATATTTGCGGCCGCACATATCCGCTGATTGTCGCGGCTTGCGCAAATGACTGAAGAACGTCCAGCATACCAACGGCCTCTGCAAGTTCATGCAGGATCAGGACCCTGGCCTTGACACTGTTTCGCACATCAAGGAAAAGCTCTTTCTGCAGTTCGATGATCCGCTCACTGGCATTGTTTATTTCAGTTTCGCGTTCAACCAGAACCTGTGTTGTGAAGCGCTCGCCGCCAACCAGGGACTGCCTCCTGCTCCAGTTCTCCGGTACATTCTGCAGATTGGACTTTGAAACCTCCAGGAAATATCCTATTATCCTGTTATACCTGAGCTTGAGCGAGTTGATCCCTGTCCTCTTCCGCTCATCGTCCAGGTAGTTTTCCAGAATTTCCTGAGAATTGTCACGCAGCCCGCGCAAGCTGTCCAGTTCTTTATTGTACCCGCTTTTGATAATGACCCCTTCGGTGAGCAGTATTGACGGGTCATCGTCAATGGCGGATCCGACAAGTGCGACAATCTCCCCGACCTCGGTTTTCTTTGCTGCAAATAATCCGTCAAGTCCGGGCAGACCCTTCCTGTCTGCAAAAATTGCGGTGATCTGCAGGAC
>RPPD01000242.1 GCA_003818675.1 Spirochaetaceae bacterium | reverse complement strand
TGGTTATATGAGTTCTCCACAGTCACAGGCACCTCAGGAAACTGCGGGCACTTCTCGTCTACCACAAGGGCGCAAAAAAAAGGAACCCAAAGGGTCCCTTTTTTTGCTCCCCCGGACAGGCTCGAACTGCCGACCTAGTGGTTAACAGCCACCCGCTCTACCACTGAGCTACAGGGGAATGCGAACCATAAATATAATAATATTTGGGAAATTGTCAAGATACCAGGGTGTCCCCTAATTCCCTAAAATACAAAAATCCACTTTGGGGACACCCCGGAGTTTTGTCATATTTTATTCACAGAGAAGGTCTGCAATGAAACTCCATCAGGTTCATGTGCAAATTGTAACACTGCTATACCTATGGAGACAGCCCTGGGATATCGATTTCTGCCCCGCACTTTGCACATTTTCCATTCTTCAAACCGGGGAAAACCGTGGAATAGCCCCTTCGGCTTATCAGGATATTGTTGCAGGCCTTGCAGGCTGTGTTCACAGGTGCAGATCCAATATTGCCTGCATAGACATAATTTAAATGCCTGCCTGCCACACGCACAAGCTCAAATACCCGCTCTGGATGAGTCGCCGGAATAGAATATTGATATGTCGGGTAATAACAGGAAAGATGCAGCGGTATATCCGGATTGATTCCTGCAATAAAACCTGCGATCCTGTCCATTTCATCATCCGAGTCGTTTTTGTTTGGTATTATCAGGGTTGTCACTTCAACGTGTATTTTTTTTGCCGCCATGGTGATAAACTCTTTCACAGGTTCAAGGCTTCCCTTTATTTCTTTCCTGTAAAAATCATCGTTCCAGGCCTTGAGGTCAATATTGGCTGCATCCAGAACACCAATAAGTTCATCGGCTGGCCCGTTATTAATGAAACCATTGGATACCAATACGTTTTTTAAACCATTCGCATGCGCAAGCTTCGCCGCTGCCAGGACATATTCCAGATGCACAATCGGTTCCGAATATGTATAGGCAATTGCGAAGGAATTGTCTGCAAGAGCAGACTTTATAATCTCTTCTGGTGAAACAAAATCCGTATTGGCGCCAACTCCCTGGGAAATATGGTAGTTTTGGCAGAATGGACAGCGGAAATTGCATCCAAGGAATCCGGCAGATAATATTTTTTTGCCTGGATGAAAGTGGAACAGCGGTTTTTTCTCTATTGGATCAAGGGCCAGTGCAGAGAGTCTGCCATAAAAGGGCAACTGCATCTCACCATGCTGGTTGGCGCGCACCTGGCAAATACCGCTCTTCCCCTCGTGAATTATGCAATTATGCGGACAGAGCCCGCACTGGATTGTCTGGTTTTCCTTTTTTTGATAATAGCGCGCCTGCGGCATTTATTTTTCCCGAAGCACTATGGCGCCTGTCCATGACTCTGGTGGCGGCTCCTTCTGGAATTTTCTGCACCGGTCCATGAGCATGTTGATCGCCTGGTCATCAGGCCTCGCGCCGGCAATTTTCCCGTAGAGAGCCAGTGCCTTCTCCCATTCCCTGTCCTGGTAATGCCTGAACGCTTCTTCCGTTGCTTGTGAAAAATCCCGCATCTGTGTGGAAGCGTTTTCAGACAATGAAAGAAGCTCGTAAATGCGGATGCTCTCGGTCTTGCCCTTTACTACAACCTGATCCAAAGGACGCACGAGCACCCTGCCCTGCACTTTCTTGTACGTGGAATCGCTTATGAGGCAATATGTGTGATACATCTTATTCACGCCCTCAAGCCTTGAGGCGAGGTTTGCGGCATCGCCCATGAGTGTATAGTTAAGCCTATCTTCATAGCCAATGTTTCCCACGAGCACCTCGCTGGTATGGATCCCGATGCGGGTGTACAGGGGAAGCCGGCCCAATTTGGCCTGTCTTTCGTTAAACTCGTTCTGGAATTTCAGACAGGCCAGCGCAGTAACACATCCATGGTATGCATGGTCATCCAGCGGAAGCGGAGCACCCCAGAAAGCCATGATGCAGTCCCCAATGTACTTGTCAACGGTGCCATGGTTGTCCATGACTATTTTTGTCATGCCTCCAAAGTAGTCCGCCATGGCCTCAATGAGTTTCTCTGGCGCAAGCTTTTCCGCAAACGTCGTGGAACCCTGGATATCGCTGAAGAAAATTGTAAGTTCCTTCTTTTCTGCCCCGAGTCTGGCCTCCTTGTTGAGAGTAATAAGCTGTCCCACAAGATCTGCAGGCACGTATTTCCTGAAGGAGCGCAGGCTTCCTTTCATGTTGTTGATAGCCAGATTCATGCTTTGAATTTCCTTGAAAGGGGACGGGATCGTCATGTCCTCCTCAATCCTGAACCTGGTTATCTGGGCCATGTCGTTCTCCAGCATTCGCAGGGGCGTTGTTATGCGGCGGGAGACGATGATACTCAGTATTACTACAATTATGCTCACCGCAGCCGCCACTGCGAAAAGAACCATAAAGGCGGATTGTTCGTTATCCACAATCTTCTTGGCGGACATGTCTATGCCAAGGATACCGGCAAACTCGCCTTTGCCGGTATAAATGGGTGCAAAGCCGGACAGCCATGTCCCCCATTCATCGGTCGCGAAATCATGCTCAATTATTACCGTATCTTTTCTGTCAAAACACTCGTCCATTGCCGGAGTCGGATTATCGTAGACATCCCCTATGTGGCTCATTTCCAGCGGATCATCCTCTGCATCCACCACAAAAATGTATTCGCCGGCATCGTTCTTGCGCATTGTATAGACAAAGTTGATGTCCAATGCGAGATCTCGAATGCTTTTCAATGTATTTTTCAGCTTGAGGTATGTGCTTCCATCTTCCTGATCGCTTGTCTTTAAGGTGTTGTGCAGATCGCCATCTATCATCAGCGAGCCGATGCCAACTGAATTATGCATCTGTTTCCGAAGTTCCTCGCGCATGATGCCCCGAAGCATTATAAAAATAAACGCGCACAGGCTCACAGTTGTAAAAATAATGAGGATAATAAAAGCACCTGAAATGCCCAGATTAATGCTGATGCCTTTTCGGTTTTTAGACATATTTCCCACCTTGTTATTTTAAATTGTAGGCGAGCTTGCTTTGCTAGTCAACGATTAGTTTTTCAAAGGCAGATGTTTGGATACCCAGGCACTTTTTTGAACAAATTGCTCGGCAAAAAAACCGAGCAGGAAGGAACTGATGGTTCCCAGAAGCAGGAATGGAGGCGCAATCACAAAAACACCCTGTCCAAAAATAAAAAATCCCGCCACTGCCAGCTGCACCGCGTTGCTGGCAAATGCGCCAAGGAGACTGCAGCCTGCAAGCGATACCTTCCCGGGGGGCAAAAGTGCCGCCAGAACCATTATTGCGCCACTTGCAATACCGCCACAGGCTGAAAGCACAAATATGTACGAAAAAAGCGTTCCCGAGTAAAATCCCTGCACCAACAGCTTGATCCCTACCAGGACGAGAAGGTCTTTCAGCGGCAGTCTGCGCAGGGCAATCAATATGGGCAGGTTGGCGATTCCCAGGCGCAGAAACGGGAGAGGCTTCGGGATGGCGTATTCTATTGTTGCAAGGAAAAGGGCAAATCCGGCGAGAAACGCCACGAGCCTTTCTGAATCAATAGCTTTCCGAGTCATAACCCTGGGCCCCTCCACCCTCGACCACCACTAAGACCCTGTTTGGCAGGCAGCATATCCATCCATGCACATCAGAGACAGCGCCGGTCTTCACGCATGTCTTATCCGGGCATGAAGACTCTATGATTCTGACCGCCCCATTCTGTATCTGGACAACTGTCTTTCCCATTGGGCCGTCCAACACAAGCGTTTTGTCCTCGTAAAGACTGCCAGTCCATTCGCCGGAATCACTTCGGACCCGCACGTTAAGTGTGCCAGTGTATCCCCGGGCATAAACAAAAAAAGCAAGCGTCCCGATTATTATCAGGACGCTTGCCAGTATTATTCCGTCAAAAAAGGTTATAACCGGTTTTTTCTTTTTCACCGCTTTTACTTACAAGCGTCAAGAAGTTCTTTTGTCTTGTCTGTTTTTTCCCAGCTGAACTGGCTTCTTCCGAAGTGCCCGTACGCGGCAGTTTCGCGGTATATGGGCTTCTTCAGTTCAAGTGTCCTGATAATGCCCGCGGGTTTCATGTCAAAGACCTTGCGCACCGCAGTTTCAATCCTGTCCTCGGCCTGCTTGCCTGTGCCATAAGTGTTTATGTAAAGCGATACAGGCTCTGCGACGCCAATTGCATACGCGAGCTGGACCTCGCACTTTTCCGCAATGCCCGCGGCAACAATGTTTTTTGCAATGTAGCGCGCCATGTACGCGGCTGAGCGGTCCACCTTGGACGGGTCCTTTCCTGAAAAAGCGCCTCCTCCATGACTCGCCATTCCGCCGTATGTGTCAACAATTATCTTGCGGCCTGTAAGGCCTGTATCACCATGCGGTCCGCCTATGACAAATCTCCCTGTAGGATTAATGTGATACACGACATTCCCGTTTAAGAGATCCGCAGGCAAAGACTTCTTGATCACGTCCTCAATAAGGCTTTCCTGGAGCTTCTCATAGGAAATTTCCTCATTGTGCTGGTGCGAGAGAACGACAGTGGTGATTCTGGCAG
>RPPD01000241.1 GCA_003818675.1 Spirochaetaceae bacterium | reverse complement strand
CGCGATTCGGGCAGAAGGGGGTAATCTGCGGCATTGTTTTCCTCCTTGAATGTATTTCTTTTCTCTAAATACATCCAAATCTGTCCTCCTGATTTCATAAATCACAATCTTCGGGGCACTGATAAAGCAATACGGGATATTCAACGTATGGTTTGAAGTGGCGTCCGGCTGAAAGGATTTTATGGAAGCAATGTAGGCCGAGTCATCCAGTTCCATGCGCGTCATCACCGTACACGCACATTCAACGCCAATACCGGTAAACTGCGCTTCAATGGACGATTTGAATCGGGCGAAATTCTCAGCGTTCCGTTCATCATTGCTTGCGAATAGGGTAGTTCCTGTCCACCCCTTTTTTGGGAGTTCTGCCAGAATTTAAAGTCTGTCGACCACCTTGTCGTAAGTTGGATCCGCGGCCGAGGATATTTGAGAACCAGCGCAGGCGCAGGTCAGGACCGCCAGACAGAAAATGATGACAAAGAATGAAATGGTTCTTGTCACTATCAGGAGGCCGTGGTTCTCATTGGTCCTGGAAACAGGACAAGTGATTATCATGGAATACTCCTTAATCCGATAATAGCACATCTCCATCTGGTGAACAAGCTGCTGACAAACCCGGGTGCAAAACCTGGCAGGCCTTTTTTTCACAAAGATCTTTATCCCTTGGCAGTCCCACTGCCCCAATTGAAATCATGAAAAAATTTACATGAAATTTACATTTTTAAGCTGTTATTTTTCTTCAGTTGTGATAGAGTAATAGTTAGTTTACAATGGCAACCAACATGTTTTGTATTCACTGAAGGAGTGCGGCATGAAAAACATGATAACTTTGAAAATTGTGCTCGCCGGTTTCGCTCTGTCTTGCGTTTCATGCAGTGACATGCTCTCTGATTTGCATCAGCCCTCTGGTCTTTTCCCCCCGGCTTCTCCCCGGCCGCAACTTATCGGTGATGTGAGAATTACCAATCAGGGGAATACCGCGTTCTCTCCCTCGCTTGTATGGACCGGCAGTGAATTCGGCCTTTCGTGGAGCAACCATAGCTTGAACAATGAACAGGTTTACTTTACCCGCGTGAGCGCGGCCGGGGAAAAACAGGGCATTGATATCCCGCTCACTGACCAGGCCGCCAATGCAAATGGCTCGAGCCTGGTCTGGGCGGATACAGGTTACGGCATTGCCTGGGTCGACACCCGGGATGAAAACCAGGAGATCTATTTTACGCGCCTTGATCAGGCAGGACTTAAACAGGGTCTTGATGTCCGGGTTTCCGTTTCACCGGGAAGCTCCTACAACGTATCCTGCGTCTGGACTGGTTTTGAGTTTTGCACTGCATGGGAGGATTGGCGCATCGATCCGACGCCGTTCACCGGCAATAGTGAAATTTATTTTCACCGCATGGCGACCACAGGCGCCAGGATCGGAACCACTGATTCGCGCCTGACAAATGCCGAAAGTTTCTCCGGCATTCCCTCCCTGGCATGGGCTGGTTCGCAGTACGGAGTCGCATGGACGGACCATCGGGACAGCCCCTGGAAAATTCATTTTACACGGTTTAGTTCAACAGGAACAAAAATAGGCTCGGACATCTGCATATCCAATCATGATTTTGCCTACGATCCCTGCCTGGTCTGGACCGGAACAGAATATGGATTGGCGTGGTATGACTCAATACCCGGAAATCCAGGCTTTACCCTGCTTTTTGTCCGCTTAAGCGCAACCGGAGAGAAAATGGGCGCCGAGCTGACACTGCAGTCCGAGCTGAACCCGGGGTACGGGCCTCCATCACTGGTCTGGAACGGAACCGAGTACGCGGTTGCGTGGTCGGGGTATGCTGATGGCAATCTGGAAATATTTTTCACGCGTATAGCCGCCACGGGGAACCTCGCAGGGTCCATGACGAGAGTCACCACCAGTGAAAACACATCATACTTCCCGTCGTTGGCATGGGCAGGAGACGGATACGGAGTTGCATGGACCGACCACCGCGACCTCTCCGGTGAAATCTATTTTGCCCTCCTCGGCCCGGATGGAACAAAACGATGAACAGGAGCAAATACATGAGACTCGTGTCAAAGGTTATGGCAGGGGCGTTTTTCTGCACATGCCTTTTCTCATGCAGCGATATGATGAATTATTTTTCTTTAATCGATAAATATTTGCGGGATATTTCCTTTGACACCGGTGAATCAATTCAGGTGACAAATCTGGTTACCGATTCCAGAGACGCACAGCTTGTGTGGAACGGCTCCGGTTTTGCCGTAACCTGGCTGGAAGAGACAATGGGGGCAAGCG
Organism: Spirochaetaceae bacterium; assembly: GCA_003818675.1. The sequence goes on along the minus strand of RPPD01000241.1, from coordinate 2,306 downwards.
AAATCCATTCTTTTGCTCATCCTCCCGGCAATCACAATATAACCGCCTCAAACACAGCGAATTATCGCTATTATGCTCCCTGTCTGGTAAAAACATCAGGCGGTTACGCGCTGGCCTGGTCTGATTCCAGATTTGGAAATCAAGAAATATTTTTCGCCCTGCTTGACGAAGCTGGCAGAATAACAGCCGGAAGTCAAAGGAGGATAACCAACACCCCGGGAGGATCAGCCGAGCCTTCACTGGTCTGGACCGGAGGCGGTTTCGGCATCGCCTGGTCGGACAGGCAGGCAGTGGGCATGTATGATATTTATTTCGCCCTGCTTGACGAACAGGGAAACAAAACCGCCGGTGACGTGCGGATAACCAACATGCCCGAAATGACCGATTACGCCCAGGCTCCCTCTCTTGTCTGGACCGGAACCCGCTTCGGCCTGGCCTGGCAGGATAATCATTACATGAACATGAATATATACTTCGCCTTGATCAATGCGGACGGTTCCAAAAACGGTGCGAACACATTACTATCTGCACCCGTAGAAAACGGAGAGGCACAGTCAAATTACTATCCCGAGCTTGTCTGGACCGGAACAGAATTCGCGCTTTTCTTTTCCGGCGGGAAAGTACTGGCGCCAAAAATAGAGTTAAGCCGCATCGATTCCAATGGAAACGAGATAGGCGAGGAAATTGTCATCTCCGAAGGAAGCTCATCCTCGTATTCGCCCAAAGCGAGTTTTTCCGGAGAATACTTTGGATTTTCATGGATCGACAACAGAAGCGGCACCAATGAGCTGTATTTCGCCTGTTGCAGTTCCACAGGACAAAAATTGACTTCCGATTTGCCGATCACTGACGGGAGCGCGCATGCCTCTTGCAATGATATTGAATGGACAGGCTCAGGTTTCGCACTTGTCTGGTCGGATTCCAGGACAGGCAACGCGGATCTGTATTATACCGAGCAAGTACTGGAAACAGGACCCTGACAGGATAGATATAAATGATTTCTTATCCGTATTCTTTCCCTGTAAATCCTGTCAAAATTCTCTTTTATATCAAATCGGGAAAAGCATATTCGATTGAAGAGAATCCCCGCTGATGCTATAATTGATTGTAACGAACCTCATTGGTCGCCCCTATTTAACAAAGGAGCAACAGATATGAAAAAACTTTTTTCGGCATCCTTGTCCTTGTGCTCGCCCTGTTGTCGCCGTCCCTGCCCGCCCAGGAGCCTCCCGAGTTCATCCCTTATCGCCAGGGAAACAAGTGGGGCTACTGCAACAACCAGAAGCAGATGGTGATTCCCGTGAAATATGACTGGGCAGATAATTTCAGTGATGGTCTTGCGTATTTTGTGATTAACCGCCAAACCGGTGATATCGACATCCGCGGCACCGAATACCGGAAAGACTGGCCCTTTTCTTGCACAGAATAAAAAAGGAGATGGGTCAAGAATGAACCGCGGATTCCAGCGCACGCGGCTGCCCCCTCGCACATACACGGATTGACACAGATAAAAGCAGGATATGATCAACACAATAATTAATCAGAATCAATATCCGGTTAATTTTTTTTATCATGTCGATCCTGTCTATTTTTTCCGGATTATCCGTGGGTATCTGTGTCCATCTGCGGTTGCTGCTCTTACCCGATTCCATCCCAGCAGTATGTGCAAAGCTTATCCTTGGGAAGTCCGACTGCCGCAACCATGTCGTCGATCCGCTGATAGCGCAGGGTTGTAAGCCCGATGTCCTTCTCTATCACATCCACCATTTTTGCGTAGCGGTCCGAATCCGGATTTGCGTACTCGTCAAGATGCACGTCATCCTTACCCTCGAGCTGTTTGATGGCCTTGCGCGCCGCGAGATCCATCACGGATCGTGAGCGGGAGAAATTGAGGAACTTGCATCCATGCACGAGCGGCGGACATGCGGGCCGCATGTGCACAGCCTTGGCGCCGCACTCAAACAGGCGCGCAAGCGTTGCCTTAAGCTGTGTCCCGCGTACGATGGAGTCCTCGCAGAAGAGAAGGCTCTTGCCGTCAATGAGTTCTTGCACAGGCAACAATTTCATTGTAGCCACGAGATCTCTCATGCTCTGGTTCTGCGGCATGAAGCTGCGCGGCCATGTGGGCGTATATTTCACGAATGGTCTGCCGTGGGGAACTTTAGCCTCGTTGGCAAAACCTATTGAATGACCGGTGGCAGAATCCGGAATGCCTGCCACAATGTCTATCTGTTCCCTTTCACGCTTGGCAAGGGCGGCCCCGCAGCAGTTGCGGACGACTTCCACATTGATTCCCTCGTAATTGG
>RPPD01000240.1 GCA_003818675.1 Spirochaetaceae bacterium | reverse complement strand
TATAGGATACTTCCTCTTCGTATTCTGTCAGGCGCCCGGTGATCTTTTCCATTATGCGCATTTCAATGTCGCCTGACTTGGAAGAGACCTTATCCAGAAGCTTCTCCGTCTCCTCCTCCGTGCTCTCAAGCTTTTCAGCAAGACGAGTGGAGTACGAATTGAATGTCTCCTCCATGTCCTCGAGCTTGGCCTGGGTTGTGGAGATGAATGCGGACACTTTGCCGTCAAGCTCTTCGTGAACCGACTGCGCGGTTGAAGTGAACTTGTCAATGGAGCCTTTGGTATGATCCTCAAGCTCATCAAGCTGCTTGTCCAGATCTGTCTCCTGCTCCTTCATCTGCTTTTTCATTTCAGCATGCCAGATATGCGTGTCGCTTCGGAGTGCACCAAAGAGGCCCACGATCTCCTTTTTTCGCTTTTCCAGAGCCGCATGTACCTGGCTGAAATAGCGCTCCACATCCTTCTCATGCTGTGTTGATTTTTCCTGGATTAATTTCTTTAAATTGACAAACACCTCGTCCTCAAAGTCCTCTCCCTTTTTGGCGGCTGAAGTGAGGTGCGTATAGTACATTCGTTCAATCTGGGCAAACTGCTCCTTGAAGTCTTCAAGTTGTGTGCCAAACTCCGCATGGATGTCCTTGCCCGTCTTCTCCGCAGCCTGGACTTTTGATTCCAGGTCCTGCGCAATAACTTTCTTTTTTTCCTCCATGGAGGAAATGAGGCTTTCCACCTCTTCGGTGGTTTTTGTCTTTTTAATGCCAGCCTCGGCAAAGGTTTCCTCCAGTTCCTCCTTGAGGGAGGCGGCTTCTGATGTCCTTCTCTTTGCCACTTCGGTGTCAAAGAGTTTCAAAGCCTGATGAATTGCCGCTTCTGTATGACGGATTGTCTCACTCTTGCGCGAGTCAAGCCGCTTCATGAATATCTCCATCTCGCCGGCCTTGTGTTCAAGCTTCCCAAGCTCTGTCATCAAGGCCGCAACACTTTGTTCGTGCGACTTTAAAAGCTTCTGCTTAACCTCTGCGAGTTCGTTTAACCCGCGGGTCATCACCTTGTTCTGGGATCCCGCAAGCTCGGCCTCAAGACCTGTGAGTCGGCCGGAAATGTCCTTTACTTTCTTCTCCACCTTGTCTATAAACTCGGACTCATCGCCCAGGCGGCGGAGGTTTTCATCAACGCGCGCTGACATGTTGATAAGCTCCTGAAGAGTTCCAGCATAGGCATCTACGGTGTTTTTCATTTTTTCAAAGTCAGTGGCCTTTTCCTGGAGCATGTCCTCAAAAGAGAGAATCTTCTTGAGGATATCCCTGCCTTTGGCAAGATTCTCATCAAGGTTGACAGAAAGCTCGGAGATCTCCGCGCTCTTGTCCTTAATATAAACAGACAGGTCTTCCTTTGCTTTGTCAGAGAACCGTTTGAGCTTGTCCAGCCCGCGGTTCCGCTTGTCAATGAAACGGAAGAGCATAATGATGATAATGACAATGCACAGGGTAGGCAGGCTTAATTCAAACATATCTTCCCCTCCCGAGGGATTTTCCTACTATAATAGTCAAGTGGAGGGGACATGTCAATTGGTTTTGATAAAGCCTGCCGGGGAGCCAGGGAATGCCCCGATTAAAATTTTTGCACCACCATTTTACTTTTTTTGATGTTTCGAATATATTAGTGACAAAGTATGGATCAGGACAGCAAGACTTTCGAGGAAGCCCGCTTCAAGGAGCTTTTCTCAAAAATATATTCCACTGTTTTGGGCTCACAGGATGAGCTTCTCTCTTTGACCGAGGTTTCTTCCCTCGTCAAACCCTCATCAGAAACATACCAGGGGGTCAGGACAGTACCCATTTCCCAGATAGTCGGAAGCGAGGGGCGCTACAGGGATTTCAACAAGCGCTTTTTTCCGCGCCATTCGCACCTCAAATTCCGCTGGGAGAGAATCAACCAGGCATATAAAAAGGGAATCCCGCTTCCACCAGTAAAACTCTATGAGCTGGGCGGGGTTTATTTTGTCCGCGACGGGAACCACCGCGTATCCGTGGCACTCATGCGCGGGATAGAGTACATAGACGCCGAAGTCACAAGCCTTGAAACGGACATAGAACTCCACGAAGACATGACCATGGAGGAACTCACCCGCGCAGTGATTGGATATGAAAAGCGCAAGTTCTGCGAGGAAACGCAGCTTGACACGCTTAGACCAGGTGCAGACATCTCATTCACGGCTCCAGGCCGATATGACGCTGCCATAGAGCACATACACGGCCACAAGTACTACCTGAATCTGGACAAAAAGTTCGAGATTCCATTCACCGATGCGGTTGTATCCTGGCATGATACGGTCTACCTGCCCATGATAAAGCTCATTGAAGAAGAAAACATCCTCGCACGCTTCCCTGACCGCACTGTAGCGGACATGTACATCTGGATCATCCGCTACTGGGATGACCTCAAACGGAAATACGGCAACCAGTATTCTAGAAAAAAGGCTGTACTCAAATTTTCAGAGCTTTTCGGAAAGAGTTTCTGGCAGATTCTCAAGGGGCGGATCAAGACACTGTTTTTGGGCAAGACCGGGAAATAATTCTCCACGCGGCAGTTTTACTCTGACTTGCCTCGCGTAGTGACCCTGGGTCCGGTTCCTGTAATGAAATGTCTTAGGGCCATTCTGCCCTTTTCCTGAAAGACTATCAGCATGTGGCATGAATTGTCTTCAAACACGACTGGCCCTGTCATAGCCATGCCTGCCTCGCTGCCCATGCTGTCCTGAAACACGGCTTTGCAGGTAAACTCGCCTGGAAGTACATTTACAAACCTGGTGATGGATGCAGGAGGCGTTGAACCGACTTCTATAAGTGCAGCTGATGTCCCCGAGCCGTCCAGAAACGACAATTCATCCATCGTGAAGTCACTTGCATTTATCAGGCAAATCTTTGCCCCATATCCCGCGGGATATGAGAGCGGGAAAATCCGTATCACACCTGTTTTGTCAGCGAGAATACAATTCAGGGTATTTTTTTCCAGGAGATGCGGCCCTCCTGCAAGTGCAGGGAACATGCGGTCTGCAGTATTGCCCTGCCAGACAGCAGAGCCCTCTGTTTTCCATCCAAGCGAATAGTATCCTGGCTTTTCCAGGTCTAAAGCCGTACTTGATCCATTTGGTTTAATGTCTTCAACAAGAAGCTCGTGGCCCAGAGAATCGGAAACAACCATATCAACTGCATGGTCAAACAAATTGACAGCCACGACCCTGGGTGCCAGGTCTTTGTAAACACACCCTGCTGCGGCAAGAAAGAAAAGACAAAAAAACAGGTAAATGGAACTTTTTTTAATCATATGAGCTTGTTGACCTTTGCCTCGTCCATGAGCATCTTGTTCCACCTGTTTCTGGAAAGATAATTGATCCTGTCCCGAGGCTCCTCAATTGCGGTGGCGCGCTCCTGCAGATGCTTTAACGCCTTGTTTAAAATTGTGAGGCCGTGTGCGCTGTCCTCAAAATAATCACGCGGCGTGTCCACAGATTTGAGCACCATGTAATACAGGAAATAGCAGAAAAAAGCTGCCGGATCCACTGGTGAAAATTTATCCGTAATTGTCATTTCATGAAGTTCCCTGATGCCCTCATTCACTGCTCCAGCCCTGGCAAGATTGTAAGCATGAAATGCCCTTATAAGTCTGAAAAGCAGGGTCCCGTTTGTGGATAAATCAAGGCAGAGATCCTCTATTCCTGCCCAACCGTGTTCCCAGGCCACAGGTCGCAGGAATCGTGGCCCATGGTCAAATGGCATGTGCATTGCCTTCCCTAACAGCTTTGCCGCTTTCTTGTAATCTCCCTGAAAGGACAATATTTCTGCCTTAACGAACAAGGTTTCCGCTGTTTCCTCTGATGCTTTTAGAATCTCAAGACTGAGTGCCGCATTATTGGAATACAGTGCACATCTGGCTATCCAGTTGTAGACGACAGATCTGGTGTTTTTCATTTCATACAACGTGCCCAGTGCCAGACACTGGTGAAGATGTTCCATGGCAGTCTGGAGGTCCCCCAAATCAAATAATGCCCTGGCGCAAAAAAAGTGAAAAAAATGCTCATATTCCCGCATGCCATTTTCACAGCAAATGCTTATTCCGTCCAAACAGTCTGCTATAACCCCTGAATAATTCCCAGCCAGGTAGGTTGCCACACTTTCAAGCGCGAGTGAGCGCACCCGGACACAGGCACGCCCCTGGTCATGTGCGATTTTTTTTCCAAATGATATATAGTCTTTTGCCTCACGGAGATTGCCTTTTGCCAGAAACTCGGCACCAAGGTCCAGAAACGATTCTGCCGTGCGCTCCGGATTGTCCAGTTCCTGGTAATAGTGCATGGCCCTTTTGGAAAAATCGATCGCCTTGTCTGGCTGCCTTAAACAGTAGTGATAGTGGCCAAGCGACAGGAACAGAGCTGCATACGACGGATCCGGTGTGAGGGAGTCTGTGGGGGGAAGCGATCGTTTGACAAGCTTCGTCGCCTCGGACATGTTGAGTTCAGCCACCAGCAGCCTGAGCTCAAAAGCGGCCTTGACCAATGTAAATTTCTGCTGCTGCACAGCCGAAGCTCCCGACAGTGCCGTTTGAAATTCCCTGCTTCC
>RPPD01000239.1 GCA_003818675.1 Spirochaetaceae bacterium | reverse complement strand
TTTTGTAGTCTTTTCATCGGGAAGCAAATTATTATCCATCTTGATTTGTTCAAATAAAGTTGCCAGAATCTCTCTTTTGACTTCCTGAACAAGACCAGGTTCCTTGGTTATAACGCTTTCAAGATATGAGTCATTTATTTTTGTCCTCTCGTCAATGATAAAATTTGGTTTTACCCTGTTCCATTTCTTGATAAGGTCAGAGTTAATAACCTTGCGGAATACTGTATCATCCAGTTGTTTATACAAAATACCAAAAACCACAAGCTTGGACAGATCCATGATTTCATGACGCTTTGAGACAAACTCGCTGCGAGAGAGCTCCAATTTGGATATATAATTTACCAGTATCATTCTTTGGATGGATGGTGGCGAGAAATTGTCCAGAGAAATACCATATTCCTCTATGTTGTCTGCCATTTTAAAGCGGGTAAGCTTTTTATTGTGTTTTATGAAGAAATTAATACCATCAGATGTAAGAACAATCTTCAAGGGGAGACTAATGAATGGTTTTTTATCCTGCAAACTCATGCTTCTTTTTACCGTTTTACCCTGTTATAATTTTCGATAAAAACAGGGCTTTTATGTAGTCATTTCGTCATGTTTTCTCACACATTACCAATGCTCATACGAGATTACCCGTTTCAGCGGCTTCCTTGTTGTTTCTTCTGGTTCACCAGCAGGATATCCTACCAGCAGCAGCATCACAACGCGCATGGAAAATGGCACGGTCAAAATCTCCTTCACTTCCTGTTCGTCAAAAGTTGTGATGCAGCAGGTGCCAAGCCCCTCGTGAACAGCCTGAAACATCATGAAAGAAACACCAAAGGTCAGGTCCACTGGAAATGACAGGTGCCCGTTGGGCATTCGATAATCTATGTTGGTTGTGCAAGCAGCAATAATGGCTGGAGCCTGACCGACATAGTCCTGTCCAAAGGCCGCGTCCTGGATTTTTTTTCGAATATCCTCCTTCTGTACAACAACAAATCGCCACTCCTGGCGGTTCTTCGCCGATGGAGCTCTGGCCCCTGCCTCAAGAATACGGGACATCACATCCTTTGGCACAGCATCCTTCATGAATTGTCTGATGCTTTTGCGTACCTGTATTTCCGGGAGCAATTCCATTGTTTCTCCCCTTTCACACCCTGGTGATATATCCTTGACGAGAACACGGTCTTTTTCTATGCTGACAGACATGCACCATCCGTGGATTCGCCGATTTTTCCTTGTTTTCCTGTTGTTCTTATCCCTGCCCCTTTTTCCCCAGAATAGGCTCTTTACCGATGATAGCGATATTATTACAGATATAAAATTTATGCAATCGCTTCTTCCTGTTCTTGAGGGCTCGGAGAATGAAAAAATTGCTCTTCGATTCATAGAAACCAGGCTCTCCCTTCTTAAAGTATCATATACGGAAAAGGACTTTTCAAAGTCCACAAACAGCCACTCGTTTTCACGGATTATAGATGTACTGATTCCCGGTGAACGTGAGGAAACCGTCGTAATCTGCATCCCCCTGAATTCCCAATCCGGGTCTTCTGGCGAAATCCTGGATCATTCCATTTCAATCGCTTTGGGACTTGCCGTCATTGCTGAATACCAGTTAAACCCTCCTCCTGTTTCTGTCAGGGTTTTGTTTTTGGGCGCTGAACGCGGAAATGATTCTTCCTACCCGATCGGTACCAGGTTTTTCCTTGATACCTTTTATCCTGAATCACCCCATGTTTTTCTTTATCTGGATATCGCAGGCATTCCCCGTGAGATCCGGGTCCAGACAGGTTCACGCGAACTGGTCAGTCCATTATGGATGCTCACGCGTATGTCACAGTCATTTCGCGATTCCAAATTCCCCTTCCAGGTTTCCAATACTGATACACAAGTCTACAGGACCGGGCTTTCTTCCCGGGAAACTTCAATAGCTCCAATACTTCAAGCCGGGTACGCGGCTCTTGGATTATCACAGGAAGGTAAAGAATCGTCGCAACTTGCAGAACCTGAGAAAATTCATGCACTCAAGCAAGTATTAATAAATTTCATTATTTCCTTTTATGCAGGGTTTCCGGAAGAATGGGATTACCATTTTCTTTTTTTCCACAATCCTTTTTTTGACCTTGTTGTTCCGGAGACAGAATATGTGATAATTCTTTTATTCGGCTGTGTATTGTTTATTGTACTTGCATTCTTGAGGTTTCGGGAAATACGCAAATACTGGGATACTCTGCGGAAAAATATCCTGTCTATTCCGGTATTCTTCTTGTTCGCATTTTACTTGCTGCTGGCCTCCTCATTCATCCTCGATGGCGTTTTATTAATCAGGGACATCCCCACCCTCTGGATGTTCCATCCTGTTGCTTTCCTGTTGCTTAAAATATCCCTTTTCCTTTTCTTCAGCACCATACTTTTCAAGTTTTTAAAAAAGCTTCCATTTCCAAGGAATGGCAGCTTTTTCTCGGCGGCTTCCATTTTTTTCACAATTTTAAGTCTTTTAACCATCACAATCATAAACATTTCATTTGCCTACTATTTTCTATGGTCTTTATTCTGCATTGTGCTTTTCTCAATGGCAAAGAAACCATGGCTGAAAATTGTTTTCTTTTTTCTCGCTCCACTTTCCCTGGCCAGCATTATCGCCGATATTTTTTTAGCGCCATATTCCTCCCTGTGCAATATTATTTTATTCGACAAACTCAGTGGTAATTTTCTCTTTGCAATAATCATTCTGCCTTATGCTCTTCTGCTCATAAGGATCAGGATGCTTTTCAGATATACTGCAGCCGCCTTTTACAAAAGACGTTCATTTATATTCATGGTTGGAGCACTGGCAATACTGGTTTCAATAGGAGTCTTTTTATTTTTTTTCTCCCCCTATTCTTCCGAACATCCAGCCGAAGTTAAAGCCGTACGAACAATAGATTTTGACAAAAAAACCAATGAACTTGCTTTCGACAGTCCCGTGCCTATTCCAGGCATTCGTATTGTTGAACCGGATATTTCAGGTACAATAGTCCTTGGCAAACGCAGTCATTCCTTCTACATACCAACCGTAAAAGACTATCTGACTACACGACTTTACACAAAAGCTTTTTTAAACAGGAAAACCATGACAGTCTCACTGGGCATTACAGGTCATATATCCTCCATCAAAGCCGAACTATCCAGTGACACCCCGTTTGAACTTCATGACTGCAATTTCCCATTCCAGAGAATTGAAAACGGGAACAGCTACCGTATTTTTATAGGTAAAACACCGCCTTCTGAACTTGACTGCGAACTGACTTTACCTCCCGGGAAATCATATTCACTTTCCATTGTCCTCACTTATGAAGATCCTCCTGATAATCTTGATGTATCAATTGCGGACTCCACGCTGAATTATTCGCTTGTTTTTAAAAAAACAATTTCTTTCATCCTTTGAGATTTTATGGAACCAGTCATTTTTCACGCGGACCTTGACGCCTTCTTTGCCTCTGTTGAGCAGGCTGATAATCCGGCTTTTAAAGGAAAACCTGTCATTGTAGGCGCCTCCCCGGGTAAAAGGGGTGTTGTATCCGCCTGTTCATATGAGGCCCGGAAATTCGGCATAAGGTCCGCAATGCCGATCTCCGAAGCATTCAGGCGCTGTCCCAGTGGCATATTCCTTCCTGTAAGAATGAATCGATATATCGAAGCTTCCCGTGCTGTAATGCATATCATGTCTGCATACACGCCTTCTTTGCACCAGATTTCAATTGATGAGGCCTTTCTTGACATCACTGGCACAAAACGTCTTTTTGGACTTCCGCTTGATGTTGCCATGAAAATAAAGAATGAAGTAAGAGATCAACTCGGTCTTTGCCTTTCAATTGGCATTGCCCGCAACAGGTTTTGCGCAAAACTTGCTTCGCAGAAAGCCAAACCTGACGGACTTTTTGAAATCAAACCTGGCGATGAAGAAATGTTTTTGGACAGTCTGGAATTGCACGATCTTTGGGGCGTTGGCAAGAAAACCCTTGAGCGTCTTATTGAACTGAATATAAAAACAGTGAATGGTTTGCGTTCATACTCTCGCGAAGTGCTGTCAACACTTCTTGGCAAAGGATGTTCCGAATATTTATACCAGGCTGTCAGGGGCATTGATCCCGGCATGTATCCTGATACGCCAAAAAACAGATCCATCTCCAGTGAGACGACTTTTGAAACAGACCGCCGTGACATCACGGGAATCAAAAAGGTTCTGCTTCAACTTTCTGTTGACATCATGTTCAGGCTGCTTGAGTATGGGCAGAAATCACGCACGGTACAGTTAAAAATACGCTTCCATGACTTCACGACCTGCCAGTCACAGACCACACTTCGTAATCCCGTGTTCTCCGCCGAGGAAATCTACAGACATGCATGTGCGCTTCTTGAAAAAAAATGGGACGGTAAAACTCCTGTCAGGCTTGTTGGTGTGGGGTTATCAGGCGTGGAAGACGGAGACTCACATTTCCAGCCTGAACTCTTTCAGGAAAAATCCGATAAATCCGCTAAAATGGAAAAGGCCATTCAAGCAATACGAACGAAATATCATGATGCCAGGATCACAAAAGCCCGCCTTATAGAAAAAGACGCTTCATCAGAAAAACCTAATGGGAAAGAAACTCCGTGATCTCGGCCAT
>RPPD01000238.1 GCA_003818675.1 Spirochaetaceae bacterium | reverse complement strand
AAATCCAGTGGCTTGACTGACTGCGGCGATATACGCGGGTGCGACAGGCAGGGACGGGAGTTCACCTATTCCTTTTGCGCCCAGTGGTCCTTTGTTGTACGGATATTCCATGAATGACAGGTGAATGGGAGGCAGAGCCTGCATGGCACGGAACCTGTGGCCGCGCGGAGATCCGGTCTGTATCACTGATTCAAGTCCGCCGGCTATCTCACGTTCGCACTGTATTCGCGCAAGATCCTTGTCAATGATCATTCCCGCCTCTATGGCAGACCAGATCCCGGTCACCTGCGCTTCAAGTGTTGCTGGATCCATAAGAACCTCGCAGACCATGGCGCACCAGGCCAGGTCCCGCGCGTCATCGCGTGAATACAGGTTTTTTCTTTGTTTATGCCTGTCAGTTATGGCTGTTTGCACGACAGTGACAGGCTTCTTTGTTTTTTGGATTTTTGTTTTTATTTTTTTACAGGCTTCTTCAATGAGTTTTCCAATTTCGGTAACAGCATGTGATTCATGAATGGGTCCTGAATCAGGAACCCTTGACGTGTCCATGGGACAGATTTCTATCTGTTCCGGTTTAATGGAAAGCACAGTGCCTGCGATGGCGCAGAAGATCTGCTTGAGGGAGTGTCCCATGTGGGAGGCCGAGGTGAAAATCTGGAGCAGATTATCCTGCCATACGAGCTTGACCGTGTGTTGGGCGTCATCCGGGGTCTCATCTACAAAATCAAAACCAAAGTATGAGAGTGCAAATCCTATCCCGCGGACTGGATGGTTGAAATGGGGGAAGCGCTCCTTGCCGGACAGGGCTTCATAGGCGCTGTATTTCCTGTGAAAGTCGGAAACATGGCAGACCCTGTCAATCAAATCATGTATCAGGCCTCCTGCATGCTGACTTTTCCCGCGTGATTGAGTCTGCGGAACAAGGAGGTTCTGTTTGCGGAAAAGCACGGGATCCATTCCAACTGCTTTGGAAAGCCGCGTCATCTGCAGTTCCGCGGCAAAAAAAGACTCCATGGCGCCTGAGGAAAAAAACCTCGTGAAGGGCACCTTGTTGGTTCGCACAGACTGCGCCGTGATCATCACATGCGGATGGTAATAGGCGCCAGCCAGGGTATAGGTTCCACGGCGGAAAAAATACGGGGATGAGCATGGTGAAGCTCCGGAGTCCGTGACCATGTGTATGCTTGATGCCGCGATCTTGCCGGAGGAATCAAGCCCTGTTTTGTATTTTATTGTTGTTGGATATTGCCTGATGGAATTGTTAAGGGTCACAAGGACCGGCGTTTCAGTTGCTATTGTGGCCAAAGAAGCAAGCGATGCCAAAAGCATCGGCAGGACTTCCTTTTCACCCGGATCCTGAGCAGCCTCCGGAACTATGATGCTGATTTTCCCCGGTTGAAGGGAAAGCATGGATGCTATGTGATCGCGCACATGGAAGGCGTTTTTTGTAGGACAGAATACCTCAAGTGATTTGAGGTTCCAGGAGGCCACAGCGCTCTGCTGTTCTGTAAAAACGTATTCGCCGAAATTGACATTGTATTCAGCTTCCACGACTGTCCTGCAACCGGCAAGCATTTTTTCAGGATCTCCTTGGGTATGAGACCAGGAATCTGTTATGCTCTGCGGATCAGGCTGCTCTATTGAAAGCTGTGGTTGTTCTTCCGAGTATTCAATCACTATTTCCCTGGCTAGTTTTGCGGCTTTTTTCAGGTCTGGGCCTGCCACCATGCAGAGGGGCTGTCCCAGATACAGGATTTTCCTGTCCGCAAAAACCTGCAGCCCCTCGCCGCAAAAAGCGGAGACGCCGCAGGATGAAAGGCGGTTGTCACCAAGAATGTTGTCCGCGGTGATTAGAAAGTATCCAGGGGGCATCTGGGGCTTTGAGAGGATTTCAAAGGAGCCAGAATAAATCTGCGAAGAGACGATCTGGGCGTGCCCCAGGTTCTGGAATTTCATGTCTCCCAGAAAGGCGAGGTTCCCCTTGATGGTCTCTGTGGCTTCTTCTCGTACGTTCATTTGCTCTTTGCCTGGAAAGAGTATATACGAGCGGGATTATTTTTTAAAGGGGGCAAGATGAGAAGAAGGAGAATGAACCACAGATAAATCCGCCGATGAAAAGAAGAAAGAAAAGGGTTTACCGCGAATTACGCGAAAAGACGCGAATTAAAAAATATAGAGAAATAAAGAATTATACTAATTTTCATGAATGAGAGGATTTGGGAAAGGAGGGATCGAATTCTTGTTCAATAGCCTGTCATAAAAACTCCTGAGTGATTTGATAAGGATTCTTTTTTCCGCTTTGCCCCGTGGTCTGTGAGGGGCAAATGCTCCAAAAAGAATCCAGGCAAACACCAACAGGAGGTTTTTATGACAGACATCATTCACAAGGAACTTGGATACAAGATCATGAATCTCGTGTTCCAGGTTCACCAGAACCTCGGTCCAGGCTTGCTTGAAAGCGCCTATGAAGAGGCTATGGCTTGGGAGCTCAGGTACGCAGGTATCCCCTTTGAAGAGACATGTGGAGTTCTGGTGTTTTCCCTTATATATTGATAACACCAGAACTCCTTAGCAGTTTGAAAAGCCTCTATAAATATTGAATCTTTTCAAACTGCACAAGTGTATGCACTTAATTACAAAGGGGACATCATTGGCGGTTATATCGCAGACCTGGTTGTAGACAACAAGGTCATCCTTGAAATCAAGTCGGTGTCAGCACTGAATGAGCTTATGGCCGCACAGCTGATCAACTACTTGAAGCTGTCAAAGCTTCAGGTAGGATATTTAATCAACTTCAACAGCACGTCGGTGGTTTGGAAGAGGTTTGTGTGCACCTCGTAGAGGTGCCGTGAGGTAAAAAGTTTTTCACCGCGAATTATACTAATTGGCGCGAATGGACACGAATTAGGAAGTGAAACCCTACCCACTATTTGTCCACAACGGAGTCTTACATTATATAATGAAAAGGTTGGAATTGAGGTAAGACACCGTCAGGAGTATTTAATGTGTCCAATTCAGGTTTATGGACCACATTAAAACTCCAGGACTATGGTGTGAATAATACGAAATTCAAATAAAAAGTGATTGTTACCAGACCAAGTATGGCTTAAAATTGGCATGTCATAAGGTAAAGTATAAAACCTTCTATAGATAACCTATTATCAGGCAAGTTATTTTGAATATTTGAAATCAGGAGCCATAAATGCCCAGAGGTGCTAAAAAGCAAGAGAAACCCGCCAAATCCCAGGAACCCCTGGAAACACAACTCTGGAAAGCGGCGGACAAGCTCCGGAAAAATATAGACGCTGCGGAATATAAGCATATAGTCCTTGGTCTTATTTTCCTGCGCTATATTTCTGACGCGTTTGAAGCCCTGCATACCAAATTGGCAGGCCAGAAAGCAGAGGGAGCGGACCCTGAGGACAAGGACGAATACAAAGCGGTAAACGTTTTTTTTGTCCCTGCAAAGGCCCGCTGGTCTTATCTTCAATCACGGGCAAAACTTCCAACAATAGGCAGGGAAATAGACGAGGCGATGGACGCCATCGAGAAAGAAAACCCGTCGTTAAAAGACGTGCTCCCAAAAGTCTTTGCAAAGGGGAACCTTGACCCCGTCAACCTGGGGGGACTCATAGATCTCATCAGCAATATTTCTCTTGGGCACGCCAAGGACCGCAGTGCCGATGTTCTGGGGCATGTGTTTGAATACTTTCTTGGTGAATTTGCCCTTGCCGAGGGCAAACAGGGTGGGCAGTTCTATACGCCTCGAAGCATAGTAGAATTGCTGGTTAATATGCTCGAACCATACAAAGGGCGGGTTTTTGATCCTTGCTGCGGCTCAGGCGGGATGTTCGTACAATCTGAAAAACTTGTAATTGCGCATCAAGGCAAAGTAAATGACATTTCCATCTACGGGCAGGAGAGCAATCTCACCACCTGGCGGCTGTGCAGGATGAACCTTGCCATTCGCGGGATTGACAGCTCCCAGGTACGGTGGAACAACGAGGGATCGTTTTTAAATGACAGCCACAAGGACCTGAAGGCGGATTTCGTCATTGCCAATCCGCCCTTCAACGACAGTGACTGGAGCGGTGATCAACTCCGCACGGACGGCAGGTGGAAATACGGCGTACCTCCCTCAGGCAATGCCAACTATGCCTGGATTCAACATTTCCTTTATCATTTGAGTCCAATTGGTATTGCAGGTTTTGTGCTTGCCAAGGGCTCGCTTACCTCCAAGAGTTCCGGTGAAGGCGATATCCGCAAGGCGCTTGTAGAGGCGCACCTTGTTGACTGTATCATCAACCTTCCTGCCAAGCTTTTTCTGAATACCCAGATCCCGGCCTGTCTCTGGTTTTTGAGCAGGAACAAGGCTAATGGTAATTTCAGGAACCGCACGGACGAGATTCTGTTTATAGACGCGCGAAACGAAGGACACCTGATCAACCGGAGAACAAAGGAGTTTTCAGAGGAGGATATCAGCAAGATCACTTCCACATATCATAATTGGAGAAACCCCAGGGGAAAATATGAGGATATAAAAGGTTTCTGCAATTCCGCGAGTATAGAACGGGTGAAGGAACTGGACTATGTGCTCACACCTGGGCGCTATGTGGGCCTACCGGAAGAAGAAGACGACTTTGATTT
>RPPD01000237.1 GCA_003818675.1 Spirochaetaceae bacterium | reverse complement strand
GACATCCCGATCTACGATACCCTGCGCATGATCATGAGCCCTTCGCTGTTGCGCATCCTCAAGACGGAAAAAGACTACGGCGGCAACCAGAAGGAGCGCCTGCTGAAAAAAATCCTCGCGGATGACGAGGGCTCTCTCAAGGATGAATCATACAAATCCATCACAGCCAGGAGAAGCGGCAGCCTGTACGTCAAGGACATCCTCTCGTGCCTGTACCATTACATAGACGAGGTGGCGGACATAAACAAGTTCTCGAAATTCCTCAATGTCGGCCCCAGCACGCTGATGCGAAAGACGAAAATTCTCACCGGGCTCACGGTCCAGAAACTGCATGAGAAAATGAAAATGGAGAAGGCGATGATCCTGCTCGAGAACAATGAATTTTCGATCAATGAAATCGCGGAAAAGCTCGGATACAGCACGCAGTTTTATTTTTCGAACGTCTTCAAGAAATACACGGGCATCTCCCCCCGCAAATGGGTGGAACTCAAACACGGCTGATCAGGCAAAAACAATAAGCCTGCTTCCCACAAAAAACACCAGGGTATAGACAGCCATCGATATCAGGAAAGCCCACTCGATGCGGAATTTCAGCATGACCAGCTCTGCCTTGAACTTGAAGAAGCTGTACAGGAGCCTGAAGCATCCGAGCTTGACCAGTAGAGAGACCAGGAATACTCCTAGAAACAACGCCGCCTCGGATACATCCCAGCCTTTGTTTCCGGAGAATGTCCATATCTTGTTCCAGAAAAAGCTGTTGCCAAAAGCAAAAATATAGGCCAGTATTATGGAGATCTCTCTGGAGATATGAAGCTTTTTGTTGAGCAAAGTATAACAGGCGGTACAGATTATTGTATTCGCCGCTCCAACAATGCCAAATTTGAGTATTTGAAAAATAAGTTCCGGGGCATCCATGTACAATACGCCTCCATGCGGAAGCATATCACAGATATGGAGGATTGCATAATCTGTTATTGCGTGGAATCCATATCGGGTTAAAGAGGGAGTGAAACGATGGAAATCAGGCCGATACGACAACTCACTCGAATGTTTTTTTCCAATCGCAAATATATGACGGTGTGCTGTGCAATTATTGTACTGGTGATTTCTTTTTTCACTTACTTTAATAATTATCATAAACCCGCCGGCCTGTTCTGGGACGAAAACTATCATATTCCTTCGGCGGAGAAATATATCCAGGGAGTCATGTTTATGGAGTGCCATCCCCCTCTTGGCAAACTGTTGATAGCTCTCGGGGAGGTGATATTGTCGCCGAACAGGGATATTGACAAAACCTCCTTTACATCGACGGATTATATTTCCGGCGTTCCCCCGGGAATGTCCTTTTCCGGCTACAGATTTTTTCCCACGCTTTTTGCGACCTGCGGCGCAGTGTTATTTTTTCTTCTGCTGTTTTTTATTTCACGAAACAATCTTCTCTCATTGGCGGGGAGTTCCCTGTATCTTTTTGACAATGCGCTTGTAGTCCATTTCAGGGGTGCAATGCTCGACGGGATACAGCTTTTCTTTATATTTGCCGCCCTGCTCTGCTTTTTGTGCTCAATCCGCGATAACAGAAAGCCAGGATGGATTCACTACTCTCTGCTCGGGCTTTTGTCCGGGCTGGCAATATCAGTAAAACTCAACAGTACCATTATTCTCCCGCTGTTCGTCATCATGTTTGGATATGAGTACAAGTCCGAATTAATTAATTCATACAACGAAATATTTTCAAATCGGAATATTAAAAATGGGTTGAAACAGCTCCTTTTTTTGCTGAAAAAATCACTTCCCAGAGTTGCCCAGTCCGTACCGGTGATTTTGATTGTATTTATTCTTGTTTTTTGGGTTCATACAGGACTTGGGAGTAAAATACCGGCGGACAAGACATATGCCGCATCTCCGGAATACATTGAAATCATGCAACAGAAAAGAACCCTTTCGATATCCAGTTTTCCAGTCATGCTTGGCGACAACCTTTCGTATATAGCCAACTATCACAAGGGAGTTCCAAAACTTGACCTGACAAATCCGGGAGAAAACGGGAGCCATCCATTTAATTGGCCTTTTGGAAACAAGACAATAAATTACAAGTGGGAAAAAACAGGAAACAAGGTCCGTTACCTTTACCTTGTCGGGAATCCGGTTATCTGGACAATAGGCCTTGCCGGTATTCTTCTTGGCTTCGTGCTGGCGGCGGGCCGGTTCATTTTCAAAACACCCGTCTCCAACAAAAACCTCTTCAATCTCGTAATGGTGTTTCTTTTTCTCTACGTGTCTTATATGTATACCATGATCAGCATAGACAGGGTCATGTACCTGTACCATTATTTGATTCCATTGCAGTTTTCCCTCTTCACCGCATTTCTTGTGTTCACCTATATTTACGAGGAATACATCAAAAAAAACAGCGCAAGACTGTTTATTCCGGTGCTGCTCATAGCCATACTGATATTCAAAACATTTTTGTTTTTCAGTCCGCTCACCTATTATAAAGAATTGACGGCCGAACAGTTCCAGGCCTGTGTGTGGAGCGCCAATTGGAGACTTGAAAATGTTAAATAAAATAAACATGCTTGCGATAATTGCGGCGTTTCTGACGATATTCATCCTCATAAAAACCATCGAGCCGGTTCACGTCATCCCCGCTGTGTGGTATTTCACAGACAATAAAATAAATACGATACACATGACGGCCTTCAGACAGGACCATACCCTTACAGGATTTGATTCGCCACGTGACACCGGGGACCGCATATCGGCATATCTGGACAGGATCACTTTTGGAAATCAAGAGGATCCTAAAGACTCGGTATTCTCGAAATTCGGTCTTTACAGGAATTTTTTCGCCGATTTCACTACCCTGTTTTCCCTGCAAGAACAGCACGAGGTGACTTTTTCAGTTCACTCGGATGACGGCTTCAGACTGCTTGTCGATGACAAGGAAATGGCCGGCTTTTTTATTGACAGGGTCTATGAAGAGACACAGGTTAAAGTGTCGATTGCCCCGGGGGATCACACCCTGTTACTCCAGTATTTCCAGGGTGAAGGATTTGTCGGGCTTGACGCTTTTTATCGTATTGCTGATAACGATGAATGGCATCCAGTCGGGGAAAGTACCCCTTACTTGATGTTTATGGATTTTAATAATGAGTAAAGCCAAAAAATCGCTGCTATCAATAATTGTCCCGGTTTTTAATGAGGAACTCAACATTATTCCCTTCCATGAACGCACGGCAAGGGTCCTGGATAAAATTGACATGGATTATGAGATAATCATGGTAAATGACGGAAGCCGCGACAAAAGCCTTGAAATCATAGAAATCCTCCGCAATAAAGATCCCCGTGTAAAGGTTATTGACCTGTCCCGTAATTTCGGCAAGGAGATAGCCCTTACCGCCGGAATTGATTTCTGTACCGGGGACGCGATGATTCCCATTGACGTAGATCTTCAGGACCCTCCGGAGACCATGATCCAGATGGTAGACAAATGGAAAGAAGGGTGGGATGTCGTATTCGCCACAAGGGAGCTGCGCAAAGGCGAATCCTGGCACAAAAAACTGACAGCCCGGCTTTTTTACAGGCTTATCGGGAAACTTACCGATATTTATATACCGCCTGATACGGGCGACTTTCGCATAATGGACAGGAAGGTCGTCGAAGCGCTAAAACGGCTTCCCGAACGGAACCGGTTCATGAAGGGCCTTTTCAGCTGGGTGGGATTTCGCCAGATCGGCATCAAATACCAGAGGGAGCCACGGTACAAGGGCAAAACCAAATGGAATTACGGGAAGTTGATGAACTTTGCCTTCCTGGGAATCACCTCGTTTACCTCAAGCCCCCTGCGAATCGCGACTTATCTTGGGACATTTATTTCGTCTGCTTCATTTCTCTACGGACTCTATCTATTTATCCGGACACTTGTTCTGGGAAGCGATTTGGCCGGTTATCCCTCCACAATAATCATCATTCTTTTTCTGGGGGGCGTACAGCTTCTGACAATTGGAATACTCGGTGAATACATAGGCCATATATATACAGAAACAAAAAAAAGACCCCTGTATTTTGTACGGGAGGCCCTGGGTTTCAAAAAAAATAAGACACAGGATTAAACAAAAAAAGGCCTTCCGGAAATGATCCCGGAAGGCACTCCATTCTTTTATTAACCATTATCTCATAATCTGTCAACCGTAGTTATCTGGCGCCCATGTTCACGCCGCCCGAACCAGTGCCGATCAAATCGCTTCCGGAAGCGGGTATCAAAAGGCTTCCGAGATTTACAGTGCTTCCTGTAAAGGTCAGCGTGCCGGCTGAAAGAGACTGGAAATCTGCGGAGGTGACGGTCACCCCGTTTCCGCTCACCGCGGCCCCATTGGACCACCAAGCGTTGTAATTTGGATTCAGGGTTGACCCTATGATCCTGTCATTGGAACCCGAGGAGAGGGATATGTTGTTGAGAAAAACGTGCGTACCTTCGTCAAAGTTATAGTTCCGTTCCGCGTTTGCATAGCTGGTGTTGTTGGTGACTGTAATTGTCCCGGGATTACTATTGTAAGTAAAACCGTGTTTGCCGTTGTTGGCCGCAATGCAGAACCTGACGGTATGGTTGACCTTTATATCCTCGCCGCCCAGCTTGAAGCCGTTCCTGTCGCCCGCGCTTAACACTGT
>RPPD01000236.1 GCA_003818675.1 Spirochaetaceae bacterium | reverse complement strand
GGTCTTGATGTTCTTGCCAGGAGCGCGGTCAGGGAGTTTGTCCGCGAGATAAACCGCGTTCGCGGAACCACAATACTGCTGACAACACATGACGTGACCGACATCGAAAGGCTGTGCTCGCGAATCATGGTCATTGACCGGGGCAGGCTCGTTTTTGACGGAGGCATTGATGAAATGAAGACGCGCTACGGCACGGACATGGAGGAAGCGATAAAAAGCTGCTACATGGAAACTTCCGGGGAAAAAAAGAACTGATGAAATCCGCGCTCATGTATTTTCAAATAATGCGGAACTCCATGCGCACGGCCAAGGCCTGGAAAGCCGCGGTGGTTTTCCAGCTTATCCTTCGAGGCGTAATGCTTTTCGCCACAGTCTCGGTCTGGCATGCTCTGTATGAATCATCTGGATCTTCATCGCCCGGCGCCATGGTCGTAACCGATTCCGGCAACGCCGTCACGCTCGAAGATACCGTCACATACATGGTGACGGCATCGGTGCTTCACCTTATGGTGTTCACCGGGGTCATCAGAATCCTCCACCAAAGAATCGTGACAGGGGATATTGCGCTCGACCTGCTCAAACCCGCAAGCACGATGCTGAATTATTTTTTCCAGACCGCTGGAGAAAGCATTGTCAGGGTTATGACCCAGGCGCTACCGTTTACGGCGCTCTGCCTTTTGGCATTCCACGTGAAAATACCCGGCCTGCAAAACATTTTGCTCTTCTTCGCAAGTACTGCGCTCGCCATGATGCTGAACTTTCTCATTTATTATACATTCGGGCTTGCAGGTTTCTGGCATCTCTCGGTCAACCACGTGGATTTTTTTCTGCGGAATCTCCTGGGGTTTTTTTCAGGCTCGATCATACCGCTCTGGTTTTTTCCCGGCTTCCTGAGCCGGGCCGCCGGATTCCTGCCCTTCAAGTACATCTACCATGTGCCTGCGAGCATTTTTCTGGGAACGTTTGATGCAGGTGAAACAGCCTTCTCGTTCGCGATACAGGGTCTCTGGATCGTCCTTCTGCTTCTCTTGCAAAAACTCGCGTGGCATTTCGGGACCAGGAAGCTCGTGATACAGGGAGGGTGAAGCATGGGTACATTGAAGCTTTACATGCGGTTCATACAGGCATATCTGAAAATCAAAATGGAATACCGTTTCCCGTTCTTCATGGATTTTTTTACGCACATCGTCGGCTATGGCCTGACCTATGCCGGTATCTGGATCATCATGACACGATTCCCGGTGATCAGGGGCTGGACATTCGACGAAGTAGTCTTTCTGTTCAGCCTGAACCTGCTGTCATACGGCATATCCGGGATTTTCTTCTTCACGCCGCTGCGCAGGCTGGAATCCCTGGTCAGGGACGGGTCGTTTGACAACCTTTTGATCAAGCCCATGAATCCATTTGCGCACCTGGTCGTCAGGTATTTCAACCATGATTTTTTCGGCCATGTCATAATTGCCGTAATCTTCCTTGCCGCGAGTGCAGCCAACCTGCGTATTGCATGGACCCCGGGGGCAATTTTCATGCTTGTGTTGTTTGTCATTGGCGCCGTTCTCATACAGGCAGGGCTCATGATCCTGTCTGCTGCAATCTGTTTCTGGTTTTTTACCGACAATGCCTCGATTGACATGGTAATCTACGGCACAAGGCGCTTTATCGATTTTCCCGTCACAGTTTATGACAGGGGGATTCAGATGATTCTGACTTTTGCTATACCGTACGCGTTTGTGAACTTCTATCCTGCGGTATATTTCATCGGTGAGGGAAAAGAGATCCCGTTTTCACCGCTTCTGGCCGCGGCTTCCCCTATGGCGGGGATTATTGTATTTGCAGCCGCGATCCTGGCATGGAACATCGGTATTCGCCGGTACCAGAGCACGGGTACTTGAAGAGTCCCCTACTGCACCAGGATCTTGATCTGCTGCTGAACCTCATAACCGCCTGCCGGCCAGTCATAGTATACCCTGATTTCATATTCGCCGGGTACAACGCCTGAAAATACAAACGTTTCTGCTTTTTTGCCCTTGGTATAAAACCATTGGCCATATGTGTCCACGGGATCATCTGCCTTGACCAGGGTAATCCAGTCTGTCTCGCTGCCCTGAAGCCCGGAGACTGTCACCGAGATTTTCTCTCCCCTGCCATAAACAGTTTTTTCCAGCACGAGTCTGGCAGCAGATGAAGCGCCTGTGCTCCCGGTTGCGTCCTGGTCCCCGGCTGCGGAGACTGTATAGGTCACCCCGTCATCCACCGAGGTGAGGATAATTCCTTTCTCGCTGGTGATGACGCGTACTATGAACTCTGTCCTTGTTTCAGTGACAAGAATTGTGCCCGTGACAACCGCGTCCACGGAAAGAAGTTTTCCGATCCTGGCAGCTGTCCCCGCGTCCACCACGTCAGTGACCGAGAAACTCTGCTCCTTTAAAACCTCTGTTATCCTGGAACGCTCTATTACAAGGAGCCTGCCCGCATTGACCAGTTCATGCGTGAGCTTTTCAGTGGCATAGATTGCATAGGTGTCGCCGGGCCTGCCTATGACATCAAATCCGTAGACCGCCACGGTCTTGTTGGGAAGCCGCGCCTCTACTGCTGACAATTTCTGGGCAATCCGCTTGAAGACAAGGTCAAACTCCGCCGCATTGTCCGCGAATGCGAAAAAACCCGATGCCAAAAATGCGATAAGAAAAAACAACGCGGTCTTTTTCATAACGACACCTCCGCCCATATAATCATGAATCGCGGCACATGCGTTGTCAAGCGGTAATTGGGGACAGTATTTTTGAAAGCCTGCAAATAAATGAATAACCCAAATTGATTTTATTGCATTCATGGGATATAATTTTATAAACAACAGGTTTTCATTTCTGCATCTATTATTCTTTTCAAGTGGAGCGCGCCATGAATACAAAAACAACACTTATTATCCTGGTACTCTTTTTGATGTCCCTTTCATTATTTGCAGAAGCAATGGCAGAATCATCGGCTTCTTCAACCAGGGGGAAGTACCTGGCGGGACAGGGAATAATCATCCCTCCCGAGGAGATTTATCCTGAATCCTATATTGCCCAGGTCAATTACGAGTACCCTTTCCCAAGCAAAGAGATAGGGATTTCGCTGTATTCCGGAACACGGACTGTTTCTGCCAGGGGCGAGGAAAACCTGCTTCACATAGGGATCCAGGGCAGAAAAATAGATTTCCCGGATCTGCCGCCTTTAAACCTCGTTTTTGTCATTGACTGCAGCAGCTCCATGAGCGAGAAGAATAAACTGGAATGGATAAAGGAATCATGCGGGATATTCATCAACAAAGTCAGGGATACGGACTTTGTCTCCCTTGTCGTTTTCAATGATACGCCCGAGGTTCTCATCCCCTCTGTACAGATGAATACGGCTGAAAAAAGAAAACAGTTCCTTGATACGGTCCTTGAATTGACAACCATGGGCGGTACGGATATCAAGGCCGCATTAGAGACAGCATACAGCCAGGTGATGGCCAATGTCCGTCAAAACTATGTAAACCGTGTTATTTTTATTTCTGACGGAACCGATTTTTCAGACCGGCTTGTCAGTGCAAACGCAAAGAGCGGTGAAATAAGAATGTCACTGCTATGGAACAACAGAAATGACCTCGATCTTCATGTTGTTCCGCCTTCCAGTGAGGAAATATTCTACGGCAATAAAAAATCGCTGTGCGGCGGAGAGCTTGATGTTGACATGAACGTGGAGGGAGAGACCACAAAACCAATTGAAAATATCTACTGGCTTTCCGGCAGGGCGCCGCGCGGCCGCTACAGGGTGTATGTGCAGAATTACGACTACCATGAGAATGTACGCGGAAAAACCTCCTTCACAGTTGAACTCAAACGGCGCAACGAAGTGACTTATTTTGAAGGGGAAATCTCCGGCTCAGGCAAGTCAAGTAATGTGCCGGTCTTTGAATTTAATTTTAATCCCGAGGATTCCGGCAATAATTCGGGTCAATACGAGATTGTCGAGCGATACAATAAAATGGGAATCAATATTTCCACCATCGGCGTGGGAACAAAATTTGATGTTGAATTGATGCGGAATCTTGCCCACAGGGGCGGAGGGAGTTCCAGGTTTATTTCTGATCATGATGAAATGGTGGAGATTTTTGACACGGAATTTGACCGAATGGTTGCCCCTGCAGCCCGCAATGTAAAAATCAAATTGACCTTCCCTGAAAAAACGCAGATCCTGGGCACTTGGGGATATGACAATTCAGTGCGCGGAAGTTCCGTGGATTATTTTATTCCCACACTTCATAACAGGGATTATGAAACAATTCTTGTCCGCATGCGCACGCCGCAAGGCGCAAAGACCGGTGAAAATACTTTTGCCACTGTATCTGTTTCCTACGAGACATTAAACGGAAAAACCATCACCCTGGACCCAACAGACATTTCATGCACTGTTGTTGATCATGAGATTGCCACAAGCGGGTATTCAAACACCATGGTACTGCATTCCGGAACCATGCTCCATCTTGCAGAGACATTAAAAACAATTGGCAACAAATATTATTCCTACCAGGATGAACTGCTGAAACTCCAGCAGCAGCGCAACCAGCCGCGGGAAGCCCTTTTTGAGAGGGGGAAAAAAATCGCCGAGGAATGCCTGCAGCTTGCGTTTGACGAGAAAAAGCT
>RPPD01000235.1 GCA_003818675.1 Spirochaetaceae bacterium | reverse complement strand
TACAGCCACAGGGGAATGACACAACCAAGCCTGCCCGGTGCGGATTTTCAGCTGCGCGATGCCCCCAACGGCGAACGTGTGGCAAACGGAAAAATCACCTTTGACGCATCCGGGAAAAAGGATGTAGTCATTCCGCCCTTGCCTGCCGGGGCGTACAGGATAGTGGTAACCG
Organism: Spirochaetaceae bacterium; assembly: GCA_003818675.1. The sequence goes on along the minus strand of RPPD01000235.1, from coordinate 4,513 downwards.
GCATTAATACATCCAATAGAACCGCGGCACAGGAAGTCAAACAGGAAAAGATCTTCCTGGTGGCCTCAAGCACCTCAAAAAACCTCCCTGTAAACCTCACAGCCATAACAACGCCACAGAAAAATGAATATGCCGTGGGCGAAACCGCCTCTGTGCTTTTGGGTTCCGGTTTTCTGCGCGGTGCGTACGTTGTTGAACTTTGGGCCGGAGATTATTTTATCAAAAATATTTTCATTGACACGGACAAACCCGTACAGACAATTGACATCCCTGTAACAGCGCAAATGAAGGGTGGATTTGCCGTTCGCTGGTTTGGCGTTAAGGACATTGACATCTACCATGGAGAAACCCTGATATCAGTTCCATGGTCAGAAAAAAAGCTTACAATAGCGCTTGACCCGTTCTCCAAGGACCTCGCACCAGGAGAAAAGCCTTCATGGGGCATCCAGGCAAAGGATCCCGCGGGCAATGCCATAAACGCCGAAGCCCTTGTTTTCATGTATGACCGCTCCCTCGAGTATTATGGCAGGCAGTATGGCCGCGGTTTTGACTCGCTCTTTACTCCCAGGTATTTTCCCGCAAACGCGTCACACTCTGATTTCATACCCTGGACAAGTGCAAATCCGCTTAAGGCAGGCCCGCTTTATGACCGTCTGTATAAAAACATCATGCCCCAGGAAAAACTGCCAAGTGTGTATGCTGACAGGACATGGCTAAGACTCGGCAGATATGATGATGGATATTTTGCAGGCGATGATGAAAAAGGCAGGACAGAACTCCCCTCTGCCGCGCCCGCTGCAACAGGGATGGCACTCGAAGATTCTGTGGTGTCGGAAAATAAAGAGCTTGCCCAATCCAGAGATGCGTCCACTACTGCCAATGTCAGAGGCACAAAAATAGCGTATGATGGAGCCAGTCAGACCGGTCAGTCGCCCGAGGCGCGCAAGGCTTTTGCGGACACGGCCTTTTTCCTGCCGCACATCAAGATCGTCAACGGCAAGGCTTCATTCTCCTTTACTGCTCCAGAACAGCTTACAAGCTGGAGAATAAAGGCCATGGTGCTTACTTCAACGGCCCAGTACGGGTCACTTGAAGCTGAGGCGGTAACAAAAAAGGACCTCATGGTCAGGCTTGACCTCCCAAGATTCTTCCGCGAGAAGGACAAGGGCACCGTGACCGTGATGGTCCACAATGAATCAGACAAGGTCATGACCGGCACGCTGAAAATCAATGTCCTGGAAAACGGCGCATCAATCGCCGCAGCCATAAAGCTCAACGGTCTTGAAAAACCGTTTACATTGCAGCCGCACAGTCTGGCGAGTTTCGATTGGAGCGTGGAGATTCCGGGAGGCGTTACCACCTACACAGTGCGCGCTGAGGCGACTGCCACAGCAGGCGATACGGCACAGGCCGCCATCCTCTCCTCACTGAGATTGACGGACGCCGAGGAGCGCTCGCTTCCCATCCTCCCCTCGCGGGAACGGCTCATGGAATCCGCTTTCGCACTCATGAAGGGAACAGGCACATACACCATTTCCATTCCCGCAAAGGCAGACCCCACGCGCATCACTGAATCCGCGGTGCTCAAGGTTGATCCGCAGCTGGCACTTTCTATATTAAACTCCATTCCGTTCCTCATTGACTATCCGCATCCGTGTGTTGAACAGACTTTGAACAGGTATGTGCCGCTCGCCATTGTTTCAGGGCTTTACGCAAAGTTCCCCGAGGTAAAGGCCGTTGTTGACAAGCTTCCCCGCCGCGACACGGTCACTCCTCCATGGGAAAAGGACAATCCAGAGCGCATGATCCAGTTACAGGAAACTCCCTGGGGCTGGGAGTCGGAAGGAAGGCCTTCAATTTATCCCGTTATAGACCTTCTTGATCCCGCAATCGTTACAGCGTACAAGGAGACAACATTCGCCAAGCTTGTTTCATTCCAGAAACCATCGGGCGGATTCCCCTGGATGCCTGGCGGACAGGAAGATATCTACATGACGCTCTACGTTCTTGACGGACTTTCGCAGGTTCACAGGTATGGAGGGGAAATCCCCGCTGACATGGTAGACCGAGCGATACGCTATGTCACAAAAGAACTCTCACAGAACCAGCCAGAGCCCTACAGGGCGGCGCTTGTGGCATATGCCGCCTACGTCGTGACAAGCTTTCCAAAGGATAAATTTTCATCAGCCGCGGACGCCCAATCACAGGTTAAAAACTGGAAGGTTTTTCTTGAAGAGAACATTCATGCCCTGACACCTTTGGGAAAGGCATATCTCGCCTCAATATATTTTGGCCTGGGCGAAACAAAAAAAGGCGACGAGCTGCTCGAGACAATAATGAGCAATTCACAGATTGATCCTGTCGCAGGTCTTTACTGGACTCCAGAGGAATACTCCTGGGTCTGGTACTCGGACAGTGTGGAAAAACACGCTTTCATCATGCGTCTTTTGATGCAGCAGCACCCTGATGACAAACGCATAGATGCCATGGCGCAATGGCTGTTGTGGAACCGAAAGGGCAGTGTCTGGAAATCCACCAAGGCATCTGCCGCGGCTATCTACTGCCTGCTGGACTATATGAAAAAAGGCGGCGCACTTTTGTCTGACGAAACCTTCACAATAAACTGGGGTGGCCAAAAGGAGATTGTTCGCGCGGCAGGCGACAGCTGGCAGAAGGACCCGATTCTCATAGACAAACCGGAAGGAGTCAAAACCGATGGACCGCTCTCGGTGTTTGTTGAAAAACAGGGAAAGGGCACAGCGTTTGCCAGCCTCTCATGGACCTACACAACAGACCAGCTGCCCGAAGCTTCCGGGCCGGGGCTTGTGACAGTAGGCCGCGCATTCTATGTGCGGGAGAAACAGGGCAGCGGCTATACGCTGCGGCAATTTAAGTCAGGTGATACGGTTAAAGTCGGTGACCAGATTGTGGTGAAACTCACGATCCGCACCAAAAGCCAGTTCGAATATATGCACTTAAGAGACCCCAAGGCCGCAGGCTTTGAAGCAGAAACCCTTACGTCAGGCTGGAAATACTCGCCACTCTGGTTCTACGAGGAGCCGCGCGACTCGGGCACCAATTTCTTCTTCAACTGGCTGCCGCACGGAGAGTACGTGCTCTCCTACATGCTGCGGCCAACAAAGCCGGGCGAATACAGGATTGGCGCGGCAACGCTCCAGTCCATGTATGCCCCTGAATTGACTGCCCACTCGGATGGGTTTATTGTAAAGGTGGCCAAATAGGGGGCGCCGCCGGTTGCGATTGATTTTTACGGCATTTATTGCTGTATTGCTTTTTTCCTTTCAGCATGTTGCTGCGCAGGACAGGGACTTAAACCATCCTGCGCAGTACACGCTTGAAGACCGGGATTATGTGATAAAGACAGCGGCCCTTGTCGGACTCTGGACCCGGTCCGAGGTCCTGGACATGAAATCTCAGGTAGAGCCCGGCACTTTGCGGTTCTATCCTGATAAAACATTCACCTGTCTCAGCCACCACATGGACATTTACCGGCGATACGTGGCCGGAAGCTTCAGAAACGAAAACGGGAGAACTCTCCTTTTCGAAGAGACTGATCTGTGGCCTCCGGATAAAACAAGGTTTATTGACGAGTATGGGAAACGGCTTGAAGTATTTAATATTGACAGCAGCAAACCCATACGCGTCATTCCAGTTTCCGGCAACAGTGACGGCAGCCTGGACTGCATCAAGGTCGATGGATTGGAATACACCAAGGTCTCAGACGACCCTGACGCGGCGATAGAGATTGAATATGATTTTATGAAAGATGAATAAGGAGGGCCCATGCCTTTAGTACGCGCAGTTTCCCTGAAAAACTCAAGCGAGGCGGCCAGAATGGAGGCCGAGCTTAAGAATCTTGAAATCCCGCATGCCATAAGAACGCTTCATGACTCGGCATATGACGGCCTGTTCCAGGCTACTGGCGGCTATGGATTTGTCGAGGTGGACGAGGCGGATGCCCCTGCTGTCCGGGATCTCTATGAGAATCTGCTGAAAACACAAGCGCCGGTCAAAACCGAAAATAATGACACGCGTCTTCACGTCCCGAAAGAGTTCAAGACGATCATTGGCATGATCTTGATTGTTTTGCTTTCAGTCGCGAGCATCTGGTTTTACACTGAAAACCTTTTTCTCAGGCACGAGTTAAACAGTTACGTCAACAATGAAAACTATTACGGCGGATGGAACAATGAAGGAACGATATATACCAGGTTTTGGAACAGAACCAATAAAATCGCCGAGGCACATTATGATACGGATAAGGACGGATTGCCGGATAAAATAGAGCTTTACGACCAGAAGGGTATTCTCGTCAGGGAACTCTATGATGAATACGGCCAGGGTATTTACAGCCGCCAGATAGATTATTACGGCAAGGACAAGTACCTGGAGTGGACAAGCAGCGACAATTCAAGCCGATATGACAAGTTGATCATCCACAACAATGGCATCCAGAAGACCATTTCCGTGGAAGATTTGTTTGCGAAATAAT
>RPPD01000234.1 GCA_003818675.1 Spirochaetaceae bacterium | reverse complement strand
ATTGTCCTTGTCGACTCATACAGCATTGCCGCCCCTTCCGCCGTCTCCTCCGTCAGGTCCTCCCCTGGGGACATACTTTTCCCTTCGAAAGGATACCGCACCATCCCCTCCGTCACCGGAAGAGATTTCGATAATCACTTCATCGACAAAGCCGTACACTTGATATGTCTTGTGGTTATTTTACGAAAACGATGCTCGCGAGTTTTCTGCCGCGCTTCTCGTGATATTTTACAACGCCTTCTGCCTTGGCAAAAAGCGTATCGTCCTTGCCAATGCCCACGTTCTCTCCGGGATGGATCCGCGTTCCGCGCTGACGCACGAGAATGCTGCCCGCAGTGACAGTCTCTCCGCCGTAACATTTGACGCCCAGACGCTGTGAATTTGAATCACGTCCGTTTTTACAACTGCCGCCACCCTTTTTATGTGCCATATGGTTCCTCCGAAAATTATTTTTCCAAAATTACATCAAGGCTTTCAGGAAAATCCTTTTTCAAGTCAAAAATCCCGGTAATAAAAAAACCGGTTATTCCGCTTATTCTGGATTCCCGCCCCTTCTTGTCTCCAACCACCCTTGCCTGGATGATTCCCTTTTCTTCGTCCTGTTTATCAATACTGACTGCAGCTTCCTTGTGGAGCGCATTCAGCAAAGTTCTGGTGAGTACTGACACAGCCGCGCAGAGGGTATCCCCGTAGCCGGGATCTTTTCCCCGCAGGCCTTGACCTGCATGTCCTGTCACTCTTATTTCAGAGAGACATTCCTGCCCATCAAGGACAAGCTTGACCGTTATCACCAATAAAACCTTTCCGTCTATTTCCCGGAAACGATGTCCTCGATCTTCACTGTTGTAAACTGGGCGCGGAATCCGTTTCTCCTGCGATAATTTTTCCGCTTCTTGTACTTGCCGATGATGATCTTGCGGTCGCGACCGTGTGATTCAACCTTCGCGGAAATCTTCGCACCCTTAACATAGGGTTCGCCTATAGTGATCTTTTCTTTGTCTCCAAGAAGCAGTACAGAGTCGAACTCGACCTTTTCCCCTTCCTTGTTTCCAAGTTTTGAGACTTTAAGAATGCTTCCCTTTTCTGCCCGGTACTGTTTTCCGAGAATTTCAACTAACGCGTACATATTTATACCCTCGTCATTATTCTTTTCGATGCTTTGAAAGAAGCTGAGATTAGCATATATTACTCCAAAAGGTCAAGAGGCATAATATACTGCTGGTCCTGTTCCAGGGGCATTATTCCATGGAAAGATTACTCCCCGTGGAAGTTCACAAGTGTCTCAATGCGCCTTCCCGGAAGCTGTGACTGGTAGTTCAGAAAAGGCAGGCCAATAACTGCGAATATCGCAGGAACTGAAGCGCCTGCGCGTTCAAGCATGTTGCAAGCGGCTTTAAGTGTACCACCAGTAGCCACAAGATCGTCAACAAGAAGTATTTTCTGGCCTTTTTCAACATCAGCCTTATGGACCTCTATGATATCCCTGCCGTACTCCAGGGTAAACTCTTCCTGCAGTGTTTCTCCTGGAAGCTTCCCTTTTTTCCTGATAAGAACCAGTGGAAGACCGGATTCCCTGGCATAAGGCGATGCGAAAAGGAAACCCCTGGACTCTATGGCCGCAACAGCGTCAAAAGCACCCTTGGGAAACAATTCATGCATTTTCTCAATGCAGAATGAAAAAGCCTTTGGATTTGTTAGAACGCTCGTGATATCGTAAAAAAGAATGCCCGGTTTTGGAAAATCCGGAACTCTCCTGATAGCTTTGTCCAGGTCAAACATTCCGTGTGCTCCGGTATTCCTTGAAAAACGCGAAGAGTTTCTTCACCCAGTCAGTCATTGTTTTTTTGTTGATCTGACTCCCGGAGAATGAGAGCACTGGCTGGAAAAGAGCAGCATCAGAATCTTCCAGGGTTTTCACAAGTTCACTGTCAAAGGATGATCCAGTTTCGCTGAAAACAGCCGCTATTTTTCCCGCAAAATTAACGCCTTCAAAGGCACGAAACAATTCTTTATACTCGCCCTCGGATGCAGGGATTTTTGTGTCTCCGCTTCCGAATATCATGATGTCCGCTGGAGCCAGTTCCGGTATGTGGGACTTGGCCGCGCTCTTTATCGAAACCTTCCATTCCTTGCTGCTGATAGCATCCGCAACTGCCTTTGCCTGTTCCTTGACCGGGCTTTTCTCCGGAGCAAAGAGAATCACGACATTCGACATAGTAACTCCTTTATTGCACAGTATAACGATATTTCATCCCAGTATCAACAACAAGAATATTTCCTTTTGAATCACTCCTTATGCAGCTTTTTGGGCTTGTGCCACCTGAAAGCATGCACCCTGGCTGAAGCGTTTACCTGCATGTCGCTGGTCTGTCCGCGGACAAAACGAGGATATGCCGCACCTGCTATCATGGCTGCGTTGTCCGTGCAAAGCGAAAGCGAAGGGAAAACCGCGCGTACATCATGATTCTGCGCAACCGAACCTCTCAGGTATGTATTGGCAGCGACACCTCCGCCAAAAATTACAGTGCTTATTCCGGTATCACGCACAGCTGCAAAAACACGGGAAAGAAGTATGTCCACAGCTGTTCTCTGGAAACTGGCTGCTATATTTTCCGCAGTTTTGGAAGATTTCTTGTCCCAAAACAGATCAAGCTGGTTGATTGCCGCATTTTTCAGCCCGGAGTAAGATACATCGTACTTGTGCTCTCCCTTGTGAAGCGATGGTTTTGTAAACCTGAACGCTGTGGGATTTCCTTTTTCTGCAAGCTTCTGGATTGCAATCCCGCCCGGATAACCCAGGTCATAAAACTTGGCGACTTTATCAAAGGCCTCGCCGCAGGCATCATCAATAGTTGTACCCATGACTTCAAAATCGTCAAAGTTCGCCACACGCGCTATTAACGTGTGCCCGCCTGATACCAATACTCCAAGGTAAGGATATGTGATGTTGTCATTTTCCAGATGTACGGCATACAGATGCGCTTCTATATGGTCAATTCCCAGAAACGGCTTGCCAAGAGTCCATGCAAGGGCCTTGGCAAATGAGAGCCCTACAAGGAGTGAACCAACAAGCCCTGGCCGCATTGTCGCGGCTATTGCGTCTATGCCATCAAATCCAAGGCCCGATTCTTCAAGACCCTGTTTGACCACACCAGTAATCCATTCAAGATGCTTGCGCGAGGCGATCTCTGGCACAACCCCGTAAAATGGTCTGTGCGCCTCTATCTGCGTAGCTACAACATTTGAAAGAATCTTTTTTCCGTCAACAACTACAGCGGCTGCGCACTCGTCACAGGAAGTCTCTATCCCAAGGATTGTCATGGCTTGCTGCCTTCTGTGGCAAGCAGATCCCCGGCTTCCACAAACTTAATGCCTGAGGCCACCAGCATGTCATACTGCTCCAACAGCACTTTGATCACATCCCGGTTCTGAACATGTCCGATCAAGACTGCAGATCCTGAAAGTCTTGCGTAGTCCACTCCTGCAGCAAGGTTTTTCTCTATATTTTCCCTGGTTGGTTGTGAGTCAAGGAATATTTTTCTCTGGATAAAGGGTACCTGAAATTGTCCCGCGTATTTTTCACCAAGTGTTCCAGCCGTAGTCCTTGAGTCAAGAAAGAAAAGCCTCTTCTCCTTCAGTAGCTCAAACAGGGCCTCAAGCACCTTCTCGTCCTGCATTGCCAAAGAACCCATGTGGTTGTTGACCCCGGACACAAAGGGAACACTTTTAAGATCCAGTTCGAGGACATCCCGTATGACTTTTTTATCCTGTGTTATTAGGATTGCTCCAGGACCAGTTTTTGCCTCTCCAACAGGTTGCATTGGGAGATGCAGGATCACTTCCTTGCCTGCCTCATGCGCGAGGGTTGCACTCGCAGTTGAATGTGGCAACTGCGGCAAAACGGCTATTGTAATCTTCCCTGGAAACTTCAAAAAAGGCAACAGGGAATTGCTGTCATTTCCCGCGTCATCAATTACTATGGCAATGCGTCCGGGCTTTTTTATAGTGCTTGTGAGGATAGCTTCTATGGTTCCCTTACTGTCTGTTCCAGTGCTCCTGTCCCCATATTCTCTATCATCAGCCGGATCTTCTGCAGCATCAAAATCTGCAGCATTATTTGGGCCTGTATTGTTTTTTTCAGGCAGCATGAAAATAATCACTGCGAGCATCACACCAATGCAGGCAAGAAGAATAAATATTACGCCTGTTCTGAATTTTCCGGCCTTGGCTCTGCCGGATCTCCTTGCATTTGTCGCTTTTTTTCCTGATTTCATTGTGGCTAATATACTCAATTCCGGCTTTAGGTCAATATAACAATTATAACCCTGCCATAAAGGAACCTCGAGGAACCCATGATTATATCTTCGGCCACAATTCGTAGTCACGAAAGCCGGTATTGGCAGTTCTGCACCTACTTGAAAAAATGAGCTGTCCTGTTTAATTTACTAAAGCCGGAGGTTTTCAAAGCAGGTGAATCACAGGCTGATTTTTATTTTCCTGGATGGACTCGGGCTTGGGGAAAACTCAGGCCATAATCCCTTTTTCATGCAGGGCAGGAAGGGATTCTTTCACGACCTGCTTCAGGATATTCCAAGCATGAAAACATCAGTGGAAACAGATCAGCTTGTCTTTTGCGGGATTGATGCTGTCTGCGGGGTGGACGGCTTGCCACAAAGCGCCACCGGTCAGACCTCGCTT
>RPPD01000233.1 GCA_003818675.1 Spirochaetaceae bacterium | reverse complement strand
CCCCGAATCATAATGCACACGCAGTACTTTGCCGGACGCGGTGGCCTTAACATTCGCTCCGTAGGCGTAAACCAGGTCCAGCCCTGTGTGTATGTACCAGTATCCGAAGATCGGGTGAATCTGCGGCCCGAAGCTGAAGGTGATGAACCCCGCGCCCTCAAGCGGCCAGAGTCGGGGTATTCCCTCAAAGCGTTCGTTCTGCTTTTCCACGCTCGTGATAATGGAACGCAGCGGAGCTTCCGCGTTCTTTAAAACCGTGAAAAGACTCTTTAAGTCATTCAGCTCCTTCAGGCTTTCCGGGATATCCTGTCCCTCGGCAAACGAGGGTGTGTTGCCGCCGATCGCGTTTGAGGCAAAGGAACTCTCCTTGCCTGGATTGGCCAATGCCCACAGGTTGGCCACAAGGATTTTGAAATTGTCTTTCTCCTTGTTGAAATCGAACATGACCTCGCGAAAGTCATTAAGGAAAAGCTCGTTCGAGCTGATCTTCTGGTCCTTGCGGGTCATTTGGACGTCGGAATAGGTCATATGCGTGGAAAGGAAAAAGATCACGACGACGATCATGACAACGAGAACGAGAAAAAAGGAAAGTGAATAAATGGATATCTGAAAATTGAAAATCTTTTTCTCGGAATGGGGGATGAACATGACAGTGAACCGCTGTTTCCCAACCTGATGAATGCGCTGAAAAAATGAAAAGACCGATTTTGCTATTGCCCGGATTTTTTTTCCGATAGTCCCGACAATGTCATTTTCAATTCTCTTATAATTATGAACAGGAGACATTAAGATACTCCATGATAATCATTCGTTCTCTTTCACTATCCGTCGTCTTGCCGGATAACGCCGCCCCCGGTTTTTTCATAAAACATACGATTATGTAATTTTATGATTTCACCGTGTTTCAAGCTATCATTTACAGCAAATTTTGTCAAATAAAAATTGTTGACTCCTTTTCATGTTCGTGCTATTCTTGCTTATGTGACGCATAATGTTCATTTCGTCACCATCCTTAGTACCCAAAAGTGCTGCTACAGTACTTACATACACCTTTGAAAGCAATTGGAGAATTATGCGACTATTTGATACCCACGCCCATATCGGTCTCATCAACGAGGATCCAATCGAGCAGCTGATCATTGTGCAGGAAGCAAAACAGGAAGATGTTGTTGCAATTGTGAGCATCTCGAACAATCTTCGCGATTTTTTTCAGATTTATGAAAACTTAAAGACTGAGACCCATGTTTTTCATGCAATAGGTGTTTCTCCCTCGGAAGTCGCTCATCCAGGACCGGAATGGGAGCAGAAAATAAAGGAAGGCGTCAAGCTAAAAAGAATAGTAGCTGTAGGTGAACTGGGACTGGATTATTATCACAAGTTCGGGGACCGTGATTCACAGATAGAACTTTTCATTCATCAGCTTGAACTCGCAGAACGCTTTGCCTTCCCCGTGATCATCCACAACCGCGAAGCCGGTGAGGATGTTCTTAATATTCTCCGGGAGAAACTCCCTGTCAAAGGCGGTGTGCTCCATTGCTACTCAGAGGATTATGAATACGCTAAACGCGCCCTGGAGCTCAACATCTACATCTCATTCGCAGGGAATGTCACGTACAGGAACGCCAAGAATCTCCACGAAACTGCAAAAAACATGCCCATTGAACGGATGCTCATAGAGACAGAATCTCCCTTTATGGTACCTGCGCTCTACCGTGGTAAACGTAACAAGCCCTCCTATCTCATTGAAACCCTCAAGTTCATCGCTGAACTGCGCGGGATTGACCCGGAGGCACTTGCAGACCAGATGTTTGAGAACAGCATCAGGTTTTTCGGACTGGATTCAGAACTCCAGAAGACGTGAGTTTTAAAGCAGAAAATAACTCTCTATATCATGATCTCACTATTGGCCAAACCCGCATACGGGGAAATCTTCTACTGGCACCATTGGCAGGATACTCTGACGCCGCATTTCGCAGCATCTGCATTGCCCATGGCGCTTCTTTATGCCACACTGAAATGATTTCAGCTGAAGCTGTTTATCGCGGCAATGAGAAAACCCTTTCCCTGCTGGACCGTGGAAGGGATGAAACAGATTACGCCATCCAGATGTTCGCCTCAAATCCTGTCTCAGCTGCATCATGCACCAGAAAAATCAATGAATACAATCCTGTTCTTATAGACTTGAACTGTGGCTGCGCAGTTACCAAGATCTTGAAATCAGGGTGTGGAGCTGTTCTATTGCGCAATCCTCACCTTATAGGAGAAATCGTGCGCGCAATTAGCGAGAACACATCAATTCCTGTCACCATAAAGCTTCGAAGCGGATGGGATGCCCATGAGTTGAGCTATGTTGAAGCCTCCTGTATTGCTGTTGAAAATGGTGCGAAGGCTGTGACCCTGCACCCACGTACAAGATCGGAAGGATTTTCTGGTCATTCTGATTGGAGTCAAATTGGGAAATTGAAAAGTCTGCTTGATGTTCCTGTTTTAGGCTCAGGCGATCTCTTCAGTCCCCAGGATGCTCAGGCCATGATAACACAGACAGAATGCGACGGTGTGATGTTCGCACGTGGAGCAATTGGCAATCCTTTTATATTCAATCAGACCAGGGCTTTCCTTGAAAACGTGCAACCAGCCCAAGCTTCGGACAAACAGAGGCTTGATACAATGCTCAGGCATCTTATGCTCATGATGGATTTCAAACCCGAGCGCATAGCCTGCAGGGAAATGAGAAAACACGCTGCACATTATTTTAAGGGAATCCATAACGCCGGCGTTTTAAGACGTGAAATAAACCAGGCCCAAAAATACAGTGAATACGAAGATATTGTAATCCGAAATAACCAAGAGTAACACATGTTCCGGATCGCCATCCTTTTTTCAAATTCAAACATTTGCAGGATACAGTCAAATTTCATACACTTAAGCCTGTATGGTAGATTTTTTCCGCAAAGTAAGAGATTTTTTCACAAAACTCCTCTTCGGCAACACAGAAGATTTCAAAAAAAACCAGGAATTAAGGGAAATCTTCCGGGAATTGAAAAAGGAACCATTTGCCTACTACAGAGCCAATTCAAACGAAGTCCTTCCCAATTTTGCCAGGGCAGTTTACAAATTCGCTCTTTCAGTAACCAGTCTATCCGATTTTTTCCAAAAAACTATACTTAATGAAAACCAGAATATTTCAGAAATATTCAAGAATTATCTTGTGGAATCCAGGCTTGATGACAATATTCTTTCAGTAAAAAACAATTTTACCCAGGAAGCTATGTCTGAACGTCTGGCTGGCGCCCTTTCGTTAAAGGGCACTCTTTCTGAAATAGAACGTGAGTTCAACCAGTTTCTTCAGTCCCTGCAGGGAGTAGAGTTCTCAAATTTTGACCGCGAGTTCACACAACTTGACCGTCTTGCGGCTCTCTCACAGCATGACTTCGAAAAAATACTTTCCTTTTTCAATCCAGACATAACTCTTTCAAGTCCAAACAGAAAACCTGTATTTAATCCTGCAATTGGATTGCACATGATAAATGACCTCATGGACATTTATTTTCTTTTTGCTGAACTTGACCTTGAAGCAAATACTGAGGGACATGTCATTCAGCTGTATGAAAAACTTAAAAACCAGACTACAGATGAGGACAGGAAAAAGTTATCTTTGGTTATTTCATCGCTTGTCTCAATACACAAGAATTTACTGTCAGGGGATATAATTCTCAAACTGATCAAAGCAATAAACAGGGATCCTTCCTTTATCGTACAGGCAGACAGGGGAACACGGACATTCATGGATCTCTATATGAGCAAGCTTCTTTCCAGATTTGAGCTTAACCGCGAGAAAGCTATCCGCGAACACAATGAACGTTCAGTAAAAGAGGATATAAAAAGACTTTTTGGCGATATGATGCTTTTTGACAGTCCATCCTACTCAGAGGACATTTCCAATCTTTTATCCCTTTCAGGGCTGGGTATGTTCAATCATCTTACCCCTTTCCAGGTTCTAAAAACATTTCTGATAATACACTTTGAACCACATATTAAGGAAACCATCAAAAAACTTGTCATTAACAGTTTTTTTGAGAATAAAACTTTTAAAGATTCATTCATCAATCAGTTTCATTCCACCCAGTCTGCCATTGAAAAGATGACAGCATTTGAAAATAATCTTGCAGAACCCGGTGAAGCGACGATACCGTCAATCAAGGAATACCTCTCCCGTCATGAAAAGGGAAAACAGGTTACTGCTACCCTTTCAAAGATAGTGGATGCCATTAATTCAAGTGCTGCGAAACTTATTGAAAATATTATCAACGACTTCGCATCCTTTAGTCACTCGTTACAGACTCTTATCGAGGATGCGACCCAGCATACACCTGCCATCATAAGTAATATCCGGGTAATAGGAGGAGAACGAAACAGGGAATTCCTGGATGAGCTTGCCAGGCACAGCAAACTTCTGGTCATTTTTGTCGATATCATGCGGCATTTCACCGTAATCAGGCCCAATGTAGAGGATAAACGGGAATGAGGTATCCATTGCCTGAAAATTCATCTTTAAAACGCTGGTATGATACAAATGAAAAACTGCGCAAATACATTGAAAGTCTGAAAAACGTGGAACCGGATTTTAGAAACAAAATAGTTCGCGACCTGATGGAGTGCGTCAGGGATAAAAATCCATCCCTTCTTGATTCCTTTGTGGAGGAATATCCGCTT
>RPPD01000232.1 GCA_003818675.1 Spirochaetaceae bacterium | reverse complement strand
TTACCGTTTACAATACCATGGTTGGCAAGAAAAGATGTGATATGTTCTGAAATTTTCCCCAAAAAGGATACCTGCTCTGCTCCAACCGCAATATAACGGTAAATGGTCAGTTTTTTGTCATCATTGTGAAGTGAATCAATAATATCCACCTGATGTCCTCTGGACTCAATTCCCTTTGCAAGCGCTTTCGCAAGAGCAACGATAAGGCTGTTCTGATTACGTGAAAAATATATTACTGCTACTCTCACAATTTCACCCTCATCCTGGTTTTTTTTAACAAAGCCTGCCGAAGACCGGACTTGAACCGGTACAGGCCGTGAAGCCCGGGGGATTTTAAGTCCCCTGTGTCTACCAAATTCCACCACTCCGGCAAAGAGATGTCATTCTAAAGTAGAACTTGCTCAATGGTCAAGGCCACCCCGGAATACTATTATAAACATTTAAAAACTTGTAAACCGAGGTGCCCTGGAGAATCAATAATCTCATGACATGGTCGGAAATGACAGGGTGAATTTGGTGCCTTCACCCTCCTTGCTCTGGAAAGACAGGCTTCCCTCATGCGCCTCTACTATGCTTTTAACAATGCACATACCAAGGCCTGTTCCGCCGCTTTTTGAAAATGAGCAAAAGGGTTCATAAAGATGCTTTTTGACCTCTTCGGACATGCCAATTCCTGTATCTGCAACTTCAATGAAAAACATCTTGCTCTTGTTTGCAATCCTTATTGTAAAGGTTCCTCCGTCTGGCATGGCCTTGCGGGCATTGTCTGAGAGGTTGAGCATCACACGGTAGAGCCTTTCTTTGTCAAGGAGCACAGGGCCCGGGTATTCCACTTCAGTCACTATTTTTATTGAAAGGGAATCAAAGCGTTCCTGAATTTCCTCCACGATCTCGTTAACCAGGTCTTTAAGATTTATTATAGAAATATTGAGCCTGATTTCACCACGAGAGTAATCTAAAAGCTCGTTGGCAAGCCGATTAATACGGTCTGCTTCACTGACGATTTTGTCTGAATATTTTTTAAGCCTCTCCGGTTGTTTGACGTTCATCCCGATCATCTGGCCATATGCCCTGATTATTGAAAGTGGATTTCTGATATCATGGATTATAAGCGATGAAAATTTGCCGAGCGCAGACAGTCTTTCAGCACGGAGCAGTTCTGCCTGTGCTTCGCGAAGATCCTTGTTTGCCTGTTCCAGGTTTCTGTTTTTCTCACGCAAACCCTCCACAAAACTCTCGTTACTTTTTCTGACCATCGATGAAACTGATTTCATGAGCGACAAGGCCAGGGAACTGTCTGTCCTGACAAGTTTGAAAAAGTCCTCCCGGCTTATCGCCAGAAGATCTGTTTTATCCCGCGCTATGACTGTTGCACTGCGCGGGAGTTCATCCACTATGGCCATTTCACCAAAGAGGTGTCCCTTTGTATGCAGCGCCAGCAGGTCAGGCTCATCACTCTCATAGTCTTTCCAGACCTCAACCGTACCCTTAATTACAAGGAAGAAATCATTTGCCTGATCTCCCTCATGGAATAGAATTTCACCGCTGTTAAACGATCGGTAATGCGCTGCCTCTGTCACTTGTTCAAGCATGTCATCGTCTAGGTCTTTGAAAAAATATATTTCCTTGATGTGTTCAGTTATTTTTTTCATTCTTTTTCCCCGCAGTTTTCTGTACAGGCTGTACTCCAGAGTTTTCATAAAGGGTGTCAATAAATTCTTTTGGCTCTGTTATTTTTGCCGGACTGATACGGCACTTTCCTTCAAAAATGACTCCTTCCTGAATAATGAGCTCTGGCGTTTTCAAATCTCCCAAAACCCTCGCGGTTGAAAAAAGGAGTACCCTCCGGGAAGCTTCAATATTGCCAATCACGATTCCCTTTACTATGACGCTTGTAGCAGTAATTTTTGTCTTTACCCTGGCCCTGGGTCCGATCTCAAGCTGGTCCACATACAGACAAGAGCCCTCGAATTTGCCGTCTATTCGCAGATTGCCGTTCACGGCGAATCTCCCTTCGAATTGACTGCTCTCTCCGATTGTCGAGTTTACTTCAGATCCAAGCTCCATTTAATTCACTCCTGAACAATGATTTCCGGCAGATTGAAGTAACTTATTGCCTCGTTTGTAAACTGAAACATTATGGACATTGATTCCGCCACAGTATATCCCTCCAGATAGCGCATCCCTTCTATCATCTCGAAATGGACACGTTCATCCTTGTTCAAACACGCTGTTCCGTCCTTTTCAATATCCTCGAGAATTTCCTGGTCGAATTTTTTTAAGCGTCTGAAAAATTTGTCCGTCTCAATAATCAAAATACGTCTTTTTCGCAAGCGACGGTTCTTTATCTCGGTCAGTGCGGCCTCTTTGTAGTTTCCGTTATTTATGATTTTTAGCTCGTCCTCAAAATCTGAAATACGCTTCTGAATATCCTGGAAGAGATGGTAAAATCCGTCGCGCTCGAGTGAATACTTGAAATCCAGTTTAAGCCTTCGCTCTGTCATCAGCGAGAGAAATTCTTTTTCAAAAAAATGAAGAATAGCCAAAAGGGCATTGACTTCACGATCATGCGCGAGGCGATCTTCATCCAAAGACACATTCTGGTACAGAAACGGAAATCCTTCAAACTCATTCTCTGAAGTCTGTTCCGTCTCTTCTTCTACGACTGAATAGACATGGTGAAACTTCTCCCGATAGTCCCGCAGGCGCACAAGCTCCTTGCTAACCCTGTGTTTCTGGACAGGGTCCTTTGTAGTTTTTAAAACGATCTCATATTGGTGGATAGCCCGGTTTAACTGCTTTAGCTCCTCCACCGGGTTGTTTGTAGTCTCATCCATACGGTTCCATTATACTCCTGATGCATAGAAAAAAAAAGAGGTGAAAGAACATGTGCTCTGTTCACCCCGTTTTGATAGTCATATTAAGCCGTACCCTCTTGATTGACAGCTGCCGTCCATCAAGCGGATTACAGCAGTTTCTCACCACCCGTCGTCCATGTCGTCCTTGTCACGGTTATCATACATATAAAGGTCAGTCTCTACAGCTATATCATCAAAGTAGATATAATATGAACCGTAGGCTTCCATCATGTCACATTCAACCTTAAGTCCGACAAACTTGATTCCTTCCCGTGTGGAATAATGGAAGTCCACCTGGTCAATTGCTGGCGGAATTGACACTGCCATTCGCTTCCATCCGGAAAAATTCAGTTTTCCGACAGTAAGCTCAAAGAGGTTTCCATAGAAATCCTGCAGAATAACTTTAAGCACATGGTTGTAGTTCCTTCCCACAACCCACATACTCATCATCTTGGAGGTTCCGGGAATCGGAATGGGCTTTTCAGCCCTGATGTAGAATGAATTGGCGCCTCTTCTGAAAAAGACCACCTTGGCTGCAAGAACATTATCTCCAAGCCACTTCTCATCACCACGTGTTGTGCGTTCTTGCTCAAGACGTCTTGAGTCAATCTCCTCTTTCTGTTTGGGATTACCCGGCAGATTGCGAATCATCATTACACCCTGATCAAGCATCATCTGTGTTTTCCAGAACGAAGCGTCTTCGCAATCTGTAACAGTCACAGGCTCGAGGTTCAAATATTTTTCATCGGTGGCCCCGGCTGTTGATTCAGTTGATGCCGACAGACTGTCTGTCTGGGCAAAGGCGAATACTGCCGTCATGCACACAAAGATAATTGCTGTAATTCTCTTCTTTGTCATAATTTGCACTCCTGCTTTCTTAATTATTGCCCGTCTGATGCCCAGATCTTTTCAACATCAGCCAGTTCATCGCCATCAAATTTGGTGATAAATGTGTCCGTCACCATGCGGAGCTGATCAAAGTAGATGTAAAAATTATCTACTTTTTCCCCTGGTCTCGTCCATACGACTATTTTGGTCAGGGATAATGCCTCTCCCTTTGTTGTATATCGTTTTACCTGCGCGATGGCCGTAGGTATATGAACGCTTAAGTTTCTCCAGCCTTCAAACTTGGTGTCTCCAAGCCTGATGGTGTGGTCGATTCCGTTTGAGTCGCGGAGGTGAATATCAATATAGTAATTGAAATTGGCGCCCCAGACCCACATGCTGACAGTCTTTATTCTGCCGCGCAGCTCGATGGGATAGAGTTTTTCACCGTCTGATGTGTCTTTGCCAACAGGAATAAATTCAAGATAATTGAAGCCCTTGCGGGTGAAACCGCCCCTGACTCCAATGACATTGAGATCTTTTCCCTCAGCATCATCGCGTTTGTACAGGGCTGACGGATAACCAGGGACCAATTTCCATTCAAGGTCCAGTTCCTTGGAATCTCCTTCACCAGTTGTGCCGATAAACTTGCTCGCCCTGATGGTCCATGTAAAGGCGCGATCAGAGCCGTTTAGGGTTTCAGCACTGTCAAAGTCATCAATTGTCATTGATTCTATATTTTCGAAAGTTTCATCCGCATAAGCACCAACCACTATAAAAGCCGCGCATAACGTGATGAGGAAGAAGATGAATGATTGTTTTTTCATGTCCAACTCCTTAAGAGCGAATATCCAGATTGTTTACTTTTAATTGAATTATATTTGGAGTCTTATCCTTTGTCAAACATTTTTCTTCGCTGAATGTTTTTTTTCACACGCCAATTTTTCCCGATTTTCTGCCTGTTTTGCGACTATTTCTGAAAAATATTGCTGAATCCCGGACCCGGGACAAATACAGATGGAATAACAGGCAGAATCTGCG
>RPPD01000231.1 GCA_003818675.1 Spirochaetaceae bacterium | reverse complement strand
CTTGTGGCCCTCAACCTTTATTATGCCTTCAAGGAATCATTACGCGGCAAAACAATCGAGGATTATGAATCGCTTCTGGATGAAACAGCCCTCCACCTGGACATGCCCCGCGACAAGATAGAGTCCATAGTTGACAGCCTGATTGAGGCAGGGATAATGAACAGGAAAGGGAATTCGCTTTCGCTTGTAGACGAGGACAAGCTTTTTGAACTGACAGAGAAATTATAATAATGCCATAAAAAAGTCATAAAAATGGGTTATATTTTCTGTATAAAGACTGGAAAAGCGGCGCGATTTTGGCCGTATTTTTGAAAAGATAGGTGGAAATTGAATGTGCGGAATAATAGGATATTGCGGGCCCAGGCAGGCTGCGCCCATTCTTCTCGATGGACTCAAAAGGCTGGAGTACCGCGGATATGATTCTGCGGGTATTTGCGCGGGCGCAGACGGAAAACTGACTGTGATCAAACGGACAGGCAAGATCCATGATCTGCGGGGCATGGTGCCTTTGGACATGCCCGGCCCATACGGGATCGGCCCAACACGCTGGGCTACACATGGCAAAGTCACGGATAAAAACGCACATCCACACACGGATATTTCGGGAAAGATTGCCATCGTGCATAATGGAATCATTGAAAACTACACTGTGCTCAAGAAACGTCTTGAACAGCAGGGGATCGTTTTCCGGACAGAAACTGATTCAGAGGTCATAGCGCATCTGGTTGCAGAACATTATGACGGAGACCTTGAAAAAGCCGTCAAGGAAACCCTCCCGATGCTGGAGGGCACCTACGGAATAGTCTGTGCGCACGCGGACCAGCCGCACATCCTTGTGGGGGCGCGCAATGGTTCTCCGCTTGTAGTAGGCGTTGCCGACAATGAGATGTTTCTCGCTTCGGATGTGACCGCAATACTCGCGCACACGAAACAGGTCGTGTACCTTGAGGATGGGCATGTTGTTACGATCACAGACACTGATTTCCATATTGTTGACATGCGAGACCGCGCTGTTGACACCAAGATAGACAATATCTCCTGGGAGCTCCAGGAAATAGAGAAGGGTGATTTCCGCCATTTCATGGAAAAGGAAATATACGAGCAGCCCGAGTCCATTACCAGGGCATTCAGCGGACGCGTGGACTTAAGTGAAGCCACTGCCAAGCTTGGCGGCCTCAACATGACCAGCCGTGAACTATTGGATATCCAGCGCGTCAGGATAATAGCGGCCGGGACATCCTTTCATGCAGGCATGGTTGCTTCATATCTTATTGAGCAGATTGCCCGAATCCCGTGCACTGCGGAGCTTGCAAGTGAAGTCCGCTACCGAAACCCCATAGTGGAACGAAACACGCTCTACTTCGCGGTTTCCCAGTCGGGAGAAACGGCAGATACACTTTATGCCATGCGAGAGCTGCAGAGAAAAGGCGCCCGTGTTCTGGGAATTTGTAATGTCGTCGGGTCCACGATTCCCCGTGAATCTGATGGCGGGGTCTACATACACTCAGGTCCTGAAATCGCCGTGGCTTCCACAAAGGCATTCACCTCGCAGATGACTGTCTTTTATCTTTTCTGCCTGGTCATGGCGAGAATGCGGGACATGTCATTTGAAACGGGCGAGGCGTACATCAACAACCTCAATATGGTACCGGACAAGATTTCGGAAATCTTCAATACAGGCGGACAATTGAAGGAGATAGCCAAAAAATACTGTCATTGCAAGGATTTCCTGTTTCTGGGCCGAGGCCTGAATTATCCGGTCGCCCTCGAGGGAGCTCTGAAACTCAAGGAAATTTCATATATTCACGCTGAAGGTTACAGTGCCGCAGAGATCAAGCACGGCCCCATCGCCCTCATAAACGAAGATACACCGTCTGTGTTCCTGGTCCCCCAGGACCGCCTCCGGGGAAAGGTGATTTCCAACATGAAGGAGGTCAAGGCAAGGCGAGGCCCGCTTGTTGCCATAGCAACCGAGGGAGACCTGGAAATAGCGTCTATTGCGGATGACGTGTTCTTTGTACCGAATGTACCTGAATTGTTCAATCCCTTTGTCATGGTGGTGCCTTTGCAGCTTCTGGCATATTATTGCGCAGTGGAGTTGAAACGCGATGTCGATCAACCGAGGAATCTGGCAAAAAGCGTTACGGTGGAATAAACGCGTTTTTGCAGCAGCATTCTTTTTTCTCCTTTCCTGGGCTTTGGTTTTCTGTGCCGGTGCCCAGGACATAAACCTGCCCAAACGGGCACTTTTATCAAAGGGCCCGTTTAATATAATTGGAATAGATGTGCTTGCTTCCAATGCACTTGCGGCATCCCGTGTGTTCTATACTGTTGATGGAATCCCTGTGCAGGTCCTTGGCGCACGCGGCACAATTTTCTACACGGGCAAGCCGGTGTATTGCCAGACTGCAACAGTAATTGAACTGGATACAGCTGGAGAAATTGCCTTTGGCCTGGAAGCTGCGGCAGGATTGCATTTCTTTTTCATATTTCCGCGTGAATACAAGGATCCATGCGGTTTTATCAATGGATTTGTCAAGCGTTTTGAGTTTTTCAGGAATTCATCCAGTGACCAAAAGGATATTCCCTTTCCTGCGGTTTTTGAGATATAATATCACTTGGATTATATACCGATACTAGGAGCAATATGGAAAAAACGCTGCGTTGTATCGTTTTCCTCATCCTTGTCTCTGTTGTGCCGGCATTTTCGCAGGACAAGCTCGCAATAACGACTGCTGATGTCGTGATAGAGACAGGCTCGGAAAGCGGGTATTATCTCTGGATAAAGAAAAAACCAGGCGTGGGAAGTGTTCTTCTCACAGAGACAACCGCTGACCCTGCCAAGATGGCCGCATCCTACGCACTGCGCAATCCCGCGTATCATCCTGTCAATGGCACTGAGAAGCGCATGCTTGACGGCAAGCTCATCACGCCTGAAAGCAAGCTGTATTCATTAATAGATTCAACATCAGAAACACATCCAACCCTGGGCGACTCCTTCAGGATATTCCTGCCCTTCGTGGTCGTATATGGCTATTCCTGGGCCAGACATGGTGAGATACAGATATTGGATGGGACCTTCATCAATATCAGGACATTTGAAAAACCCTTTGGGGATTACACCGGCGCGTACAAGGACAATCCCTTCAAGTTCCAGATCAACCAGATCAAGGTGGCTGTCAACAAGAATGTGCGCGAGGACACTCTCAAGGAATTCACGGACATCGCCAATGAAGGAGGCGGCCTTGTGCGCGTCTCCAAGGGCGGGGAAGACATCTTTGCACAGATGGATGCGATACTTGGTTCAAAGGTCGGGGACAGCCTGGACCTCGTGCTTGCCATAGACACCACGGCGAGCATGGAGGATGACATGGTCTTCGTGAAACAGGCTCTTCTCTCTGTGATTGAAAAATACCGCTCACGTTACAAGAGACTGCGGGTGGGGCTCGTCTTTTACAAGGATTACTATGAACAGTATGTAACCAAGGAAGTGCCGTTTTCCGAGGATTATACAAGGGTTTCGCAGCTCATCACGGAAGTCTCCACTCAGGGTGGAAGGGATATCCCGGAGGCTGTCTATGAGGCGTTGTACAGCTCTGTAAAGACATTTTCATGGGAGGCACAGATCAGGCTGACAATCCTGATCGGAGATGCCCCGCCGCATCCGATTCCCAGGGGTGATGTGACAAAGGAAAAGGTTTTCTCGGAGGCAGAAATCCGCAAAGTGGAAGTACACACAATCATCCTGCCTGAATAGATCTCACAGGCAGGAGTATTTCAAAACCCCATACCCTTTTTAAAATTGAATTATTGGAGCTTATTTCGTCGGTGCCGGAGTTGATGTTGCAGCCGGCTTTTCCGGTACAGGTTCCGGTTTTTTCTGTGAAACCAGAATCTTCTGCTTGACAGTATCCGCGAGCACTTTTACGGTTTTGGGGAGGACTGAGGCCCTGTCCTGGCTGTAAAGTGCAATCACCTCGTCAAGAAGCTCGAGGGATTTGGCGTCATTGCCCATCTTGTGATGGATAAAGGCGATCTCATAGGATGCCCAGACATTTTTCTCAAGGTTGTCAGGATATGTTTCCTTGAACTTGAAATAGTACTTGAGTGCGAGTTCATAATGGCCCTTGTCAGCGGCATCCTGGGCGCGCTGAAAATAATCTTCAGGCGTCATGCCTTCTGTGAATACAGGCTCCTGGGATGCGCAGGACAAAATTGTAAACGCTTGAGCCACCGTGAATAACAACAGTATGCACAGGGTTGTTTGAAGTCTAAAATGTGTAAATTTCATCTTTTATTGGCAGACTCTTTTTCAGATCCCGCAAAAAATCCTTGAGATCTCCCATGGGCTCGTAGGTTTCGCAATTTTCCAGACTCCGTCTCGCAACAGTGAAGTACTTGTAGAACTTTTCCTCACCGAGCTTCTTCTTCCAGTGACCCGCGTTGCAGCGGACCCTAAGGAAGTACTGGCTTCCGTCACCCACGGCAACCTTGACAAGTTTGCAGTGTATGCAGTTAGCGCAGTATACTTTGTCCAAGAAAATGTCGTCACCGGCCTCTGGCAGAAAATCACCGTTCGCCATTGAAACCTCCAACTTTCTTGCAGTTAACATATAATAGCTTGATCGACTTTCAGCAGTCAATAGTTTACTGCCGATTGCAACCACCCAGTCCGCAAAGCGCCCGGCCGTTCTGCGATCAGTCACGAATCGGTTTTGTTCTCCCACAGGTTG
>RPPD01000230.1 GCA_003818675.1 Spirochaetaceae bacterium | reverse complement strand
GGCCGCGCTCATGAAACATGTGGACAAGCTGAAAAATATCAAACCTGCCCGCCGCGAGCACAGCAATAACGTCGCGCGGTATGTTCGTGGAATGGCCATGGTTCTCAATATGCCGAATGAGACCCAGGAACTGCTGTATAAAACCGCTCTTGTCCATGACATTGGCTATGCGGTTCTGGATAAAAAAACGCTTGATACAATCGCTGAAAAAAAGGATCTGACCGAGAAAGAGGAAATATTTATCCAGACCCACCCGAAAAAAGGAGTGGACTATTTTGACGATCTCGACATTCCGAAAGAGATGAAACAGGGGATCCTCTATCATCACGAACGGAACGACGGCACAGGCTACCCTGAAGGATTGCAGGGAAATGAGATCCCGGTGTTTGCCAAGATCATCGGCATCGCGGATATTTTCGACGCTCTTACAACAAGCAGGGTATTCCGGGAAAAAATGAGTTTTGATGCGGCCCTTTTGATAATCCGGGATCTGGGGAGAAAGAAGCTCGATGACCAATATTTGCAGGCCCTGATTGAATACTTGAAGAGATCGGGGCAGATTAAAAGGTGATGGGGATGCAGAAAAAAATATTCTATTTTTCCGGCAATGAGAAAAAAACAAACATTACCATTTTGCTGGAAAACCTTTTTTACCAGAAGAAGCTGGAAAAACAGCAGCCGCTGTTTGTGGAATCTGAAAAGGATTTTTTCCTGACAAGCACCGCAAGAACGAAGAAAAAGGGAAAATCATACCGCCTTTTCGATCTTAACCCGGATCTGGAGGTAATGTCCATTCCGCTCGATAAATTAAAGGCACTCGCTGCGGGGAAAAAACAGGGTGAGCTTGCCGGGATTGACGACCAATTCACAGATGTATATCTTTCCGGTGATTGTTCCGCTGAATCCATACCCATGATTTCCGTATGCGATTACCTTGTCCTCCTTGTGAGAAATGACATCTATGCCACAGGATATCTTTACAACATCATGAAACTGTTCAAGAAGTACAGCCTGGCAAAAAAAATTGTCATCATCATTTCTGATGTGAAACGGATTGAGGAAGCGGGTGCGATTTTTCTTTCATATGTGAATGAATTGAAAAAAATGCTCCCGGAGGGCGGTGATCTGGTGTTCGGCGGATATTTTAGCCTGGATATCAAACGTCTGGTTTATTCCGCCCAAAGACGGGAACCCCTGGTGAAAACGTTCCCCGGTTGCACGATGCATGGCACCATCAAGTATATTGACAGGATGATCTCCGGGTTGGAAACGTATTTTCATGATCTGCCTCCGCTGATCGCAATCGCCTCAGCATTAAACAAGGTGCCGGATGCCGCGGAGGCTGGAAATGGCGCTTCCCCGGGTTCTTGACGTTTAGGAACGACAAACAGATGATTATGCCCTTCAATAGATAGAACAGCCAGAATTATTTCAATGCCTGACCGCAGCTTAATCTCCTCCGCCCGAAGGCCTGGAGTCATAGACCACTCTTTGCCATTCCGGTTTTAATTCAACCTATATTCGGGCAATTCGCCTAAATTATCTTCCGCCTTGTCATTTGGCATGGTTTTTATATAGTTTTCATTATTAATCTTATAAACCATGACCTTTGCACATCTTACGCCTTTATGAAATGTATAGTATTCAACCTTCTGATTCTCAATAGCTTCGATGATTTGGTCCCTTGAAATTATTTGTTCATTCGAATCACCGGTTTTTTCAATACACTTGCATTGAACAATACGGCTTCTTTTTTCGTCATAGTGTACTTTGACAATTAAATTTGATTTCATACATACCGCCTTATGACATATTATAGGTGATAGAATAAGTAATAACAATAGTCCTTGTATTGCAGTTATTATTTTATTGAAGCGGTATTTATAAACTTTCCAATATTATCAAAGAACGATTCCAGGTTATAAGTGAATGCCTTTTCCTGATAATTCAAGTCATCTGTCCCTTTCAAGGTGATTTTAATGATATTTGACAGTTCTTTTGGAGCACTATTTTTATTCAATAATTCAGATAACAATTCAGGATTTGTTATTTTCAGCAGAATATCGACCTTGGATTTCTTTGAATCCGGCGTTGAATGTTCAAACTCAACACTGGCTATTTTTAAGGAGTTGATTAAAATATCCTTATTTATGGATTCATAGTATAATTTTTGTGAAGAATAAGACCATCCGCCCCTGTGAAACATTTTAATTTTTGCGATTATATCGTCCTTGACAAATTTATCAGTAAATTCAAGGATCCTTGCAACATCGTTATAATTCATTTTACTCTCCATCCTTCAAAATATAATACAATATTATATTATTGTCATGCAGAATGGCAATAAAGGCATATTGTAAAAACCCTAAAGGGGATGTTGAAGCTTTAGATATCAGAAACAGAGAATAATTAAAAAGGATTTACATGATCTACAGGCTTGTCAATCCTGTCTTGTTTCTTCTCAGAAAACCGTGTCCACAAGCTCGGTGAATGACCAGAAGACCTGTTTCTGCCCGGGATAGGAGATGGCCCAGTTGGTGCCATTTGTATCAACCTTGTGCTTTACCGTGGGCACGCCCTTGGGTATGCTTGCGGCCAGCTTGTAGTCTTCCGCGTACACCACAAAGGTCAGGATCTTTTTTGCCTCATTTGACGTGATCATTTTTCCCAGGCGGACGCGGTGAGTATCCCTCTCCCTGGGATTGAAGTTCTTGTTGATAATGCTCATGATGATGAAGGCCCTGAGCGTGTCCTGGTTTTTTAAAAGCTCAAGAACAGGTTTTTTGGGCTCCACAATCAGGTATATCCAGATGTTTTTTTTGGGGTAGACAATCACGTGGTCAAAGGCAACATTTTTGAAAATGTCCTCGGCAACCGAAGGCACTGGTTCCTTCTGTTTGAGATACCACCACCAGGGGATGATGGGCTTTTTGGCAGTGGAAGAGGCCACCTTGCAGTAGGTCTTGTCCGGGACGAACCTGCCAGCGGGGGGAAACGTTCCAGTCGCTTCGGCTGGCCGTAGAATGGAGAAACGGGCGAGTTTTGAAATGTAAGCGCCCGGATCCGTACCGCGCTGGTGGGAGAGAAGCAGGGCCTTTAACTGAAGCTGACTTTTCCTGTCCATAAACCACCCCCGGATTCAACAATAATACGGCTTTTAAACTTGTTCAACCATGTGCGGGAAAAAAATCAAATTGGCAATAAAATTGCATTTGAATAAACGGCGTTAAAACAGTAGAGTATATACAATAAGGCACGGGTTGTAATGCACATTGACGAATCACAGATCCAATCCGAGGGAATTTTCCAGGGCATTGTGGAAAACCTTCAGGACGGAATCATAATCGTCCAGGACCAGAAACTTGCCTATTGCAATCCCTCGGTCAGCGGGCTCACGGGCTATTCCATGGATGATCTCCTCAATGGGGAAGTAGGTTTCCTCTCTCCCCAGAGTATTGAACTTCTGGTTTCCAGATATCAGGACAGGGTGGAGGGTAGGCCTGTTCCCCAGATCTACGAGATTGAAATCTTGCAGAAGGGCGGAGGCGCTATCCCCGTTGAATTGAACCTGTCAAAGGTTTCGTATCATGGTCGACCTGCGGTTTTGGGAATTGCCAGGGATATCTCTAAAAGGAAAGCCTTCGAGGAGGAGCTTCTCAATAGCGAACAGCGGTTTCGCGCGCTCATAGAGAATGTTCCCGTGGCCATCTGGGTAACCGCCAAAAATGGGAAGACCGTGTACATCAGCCCAAACGTGGAACAGATTTACGGATACACCGTGCAGGAGATCCTCGCGGGCGGAGACACGTTCTGGTTTGACCGGTTATTTCCGGATGACCGGGACAAGGTGATACAGGCCTTTGGAGAGTTGTTTTCTGCAAATGTGCCCTTTAATATCGAATACAGGATCCAGCGCAAGGACGGGGCGTGGATCTGGCTCTACGACCGGGCTAAGATAGTTATGGAGAAGGGGCCCGAGGCATTTGCGTACGGTGTGTTTTCGGATATCACGGAACAGAAGCAGATGGTGCAGCAGTTCCAGCAGGCTGAAAAAATGCAGGCAATCGGACAGCTGGCAGGCGGCGTAGCCCATGATTTCAACAACCAGCTGGCCGGCATTCTCGGGTACGCGGACCTGTTGCGTGACGGGGCAAAGGACAACCCGGAACTCTCGCATTACGCGGACAACATCATCATGGCGGTAAAGCGGGCGGCGGATCTTACCTCCCAGTTGCTCGCGTTCTCCCGCAAGGGAAAGTATCTCTCGATAACCGTGGATATGCACCAGACAATCCTTGAGGTGGTCTCAATACTTAGGCACAGCATAGACAAGCGGATAACCATAGAACAGGAGCTTGCCGCCAGTCCATCTACTACCATTGGGGATCCCTCGCAGCTCCAGAGTGCCATTCTCAATTGCGCGATAAATGCCCGTGACGCAATGCCCGACGGAGGCGTGCTCGGGTTTTTCACAAAAGTAGTTACTCTTGATGAGGAGTTCTGCAAGAAAATACCCTATGAAATACCCTCTGGTGAGTACCTGCAGATCAGCATTGAAGATTCGGGGATAGGGATGGATGAGGGGACCGTGCGCCACATCTTTGAGCCATTTTTCACAACGAAGGAGAGGGGGAAGGGAACCGGGATGGGGCTTGCCTCCACCTATGGAACGATCAGGAACCACCGCGGTGCGATACATGTGACTACCACGCCAGGGAAAGGCACCACGTTCAACTT
>RPPD01000229.1 GCA_003818675.1 Spirochaetaceae bacterium | reverse complement strand
CGTACAAAAGCGCGGAGAACAACACTGCGGGAAGAGCCCATTTCCCTGTTTCACGAAGCAGTACATAGTAAAAACCATAAAGAAGCAGAAGTGGAGCGTATCGCGCAAGCGCGAGCAGCTGTTCTGCCGCGGTACTTTCAGCAAGGTGAATCTGGCCCCTTGCGGCGATAAACCTCTGCACATAATCCATGTTGGCATTCTGGGCATAGAGAAGGCTGAAAAGAAAAAGCAGGAAGGCTGCGGTCCAGATGATTTCAAGGACAAGTGAATTTATTTTTTTCCTGTAAATTACCCATGCGCCAAAAAATCCCTGGCCAAGAAAAAGTGCCAGAATTATAAAGTCAGTAGCGGTATAGGTTTTAAACTCCATTTTAAAATAATCTGAAACGGAAAAATCATTACCCTCACCATCTTTTCCGGATAAAAGACTGTCCAGATCAGGCCAGGTCATCTTGAGGCGCTTGATTTCCGTTCCATCCGCAGTTTTGAAAATTCCTATTGATATTTCAGTTTTACTATCTGCGGTCCTTGAGAGCATGCCCAGGGAAAAGCGTGAAAAACCGAGGGCTTTTGCGAGCTTCAGGCTTTCAAAATAATCCAGAGTGCCCTTCTCAAAGAGATCATCAGCAAAACCGCCGGATTCTGCTTTGTTTTTTTGTATGTATTCTTCAATTGCCATTTTACCCGCAATCGCAAATGAACCTGTTTTGGCAAACTCTTCTTCAAAAAAAACCTGTGCCCGCAGTATTTCCTGGGAGTCAAAATCTCCTGTGGGAACCATAAGCGGGAATACAGCCAGTGAAGGCTTTTGTTCAAAAGCAATAGGCCCGAAGAAACAGAGAATAATTTGGACAAGGGCAAGAAGGATTGAGAGAAAAGCGAATATCTTTAACGCTTTTGCCATAGCGGAAATATAGCCTATTTGACATGGATTGAAAACCCTGCTTCGAGAAGTAGCAGACGAGCTGCAGTCAGACTGTCATTCCCCCTCGACTTTCATCAGACTTGTATACTCCGGGATGAACACCGCTGTGCGGCCCGAGTCGAGCCTGACCTTAACAGCCTCATTTCCTTCCTTTATTGAAGACTCAACTACAAACCCATAACCAAAGTCATCATGGAACACACGGTCTCCACGCTGGAATCTGGTATCCATGGATTCCGGTTTTGACGTGTTGTCCTTGATGTCCAGGGTTTCCTGCGGGATTTCCGCCAGGAAACGCGACGGACTAGAGTCTGACCAGCGTCCAAAAAGAAGCCTGCGCCTTGCTGAAAATAATATGAGCTGTTCACGTGCACGTGTCATGGCGACGTAAAAGAGGCGGCGTTCTTCTTCCATTGCTTCGCGATCCGGTTCCTCCCACATGTTGGTTCTTATCATGGGAAACACACCGTCCTCGCAGCCTGTTATTATCACGCGGTCAAACTCAAGGCCCTTGGTGTTGTGCGCGGTAATGAGCATGACGCGCTTGCCCGCTGGCTCCTCGTATTCCGGAGCGCGCAGGGTTGTGCCTTCCAGGAAAGTCGCCAATGCATCCTTGCCGCCAGGAAAGGCCTGTGCTGCGGAAACAAGTTCCTCAAGGTTCTGGTATTTTGCAGTGCCTTCAGCCTTGTCTTGTCCGCGGTAAAAATCATAGAGCCCGCTTTTGAACATGGCCTCGTGTATGAACATGGATGTCGTGGTCAAATCCATCTGGCCTGCAAGATCCTGATACAAAGCGAGGAATACCTGGGCACCTGACCTGGCCCGCTTTGAAAGCGAGTCAAGCGAAAGCCTTAAGGATTCAAGAACATCGCCCTTGGCTTCAGGCAGATACTCCAGAATGGAGGCGAGGGTTTTTTCCCCGATGCCGCGGACCGGGGTATTGATGATTCGCCTGAAGGCAATTTCATCCTTTGGATTTACAAAAAGCGAGAGCAGGGCGATTGCGTCCTTTACCTCAGCGCGTTCGTAAAAGCGCAAGGCGCCTACAAGCAGGAATGGAATGGAAAACCGGGTGAAGACCTCCTCAAAGCTGCGCGACTGCGAGTTGACGCGGTATATGATGGCTGTCTCCATGTCCGGATTTTCATCATAAAGTTTTGCGCATTGGAGGGCTTCGGTCTCGTTGTCCTTCACAAAGCGAAGGGAGATTTTATTTCCTTCCCCCCTGGTGGACAAAAGCGTTTTGCCGAGCCTGCCCTGGTTGTGTGATACAACTGCACTTGCGGCTGCCAAAATGCGGCCGGTTGAGCGGTAATTCTGCTCGAGCCTGATCACGCGCGTGTTTGGAAAGCTCTCATGGAATGTGAGGATGTTTGAAATTTCCGCTCCGCGGAAGCTGTAGATTGACTGGTCGTCATCGCCAACAACAGAAAGCGAAGTCCCGGGGCCATATAGCTCCTTGAGTAATATGAACTGCGCGGCGTTGGAATCCTGGTATTCATCAACCAGAATGGTGGAGAAGCGCATCTGTACCGCGGCGCGAACATCAGAATGTTCGCGGAGCAGAAACACTGTCTTCATGATGAGATCGCCAAAGTCAAGGTTTCCTGTTGCGGCAAGCCGTTCTTCATATTGCCTGTATATTTCCGCAAAGGCTGGATTGCGGTTTATCCGTTCCACATCCCCATCAGGGGCAATGCAGAGGTCCTTTGCGCGCATTATATCCTCAAACAGCTGTTTGATTTCATTTTTCGCGTACTGCTGTTTGAGCAGATTCTTGAGCAGGGTCATGGCATCTGTCTCGTCATAGATAAGAAACGAGGTGTTGATCCCGCAGGCGCTTCCGTACATACGCAACAGAAGGGCGCAGAACGAGTGAAATGTGCGCACTGTTACACCCAAGGCCTTGTCTGTCATGGAAGTTATGCGCTCTTCCATTTCGCGCGCGGCCTTGTTTGTAAATGTGACCGCGGCCACAGACTGCGGCCGCGTACCAAGGGTTTCAAGCGCCCATGCAATTCTTGTTGTGATCACGCGCGTTTTGCCTGAGCCTGCGCCGGCCAGAATCAAAAGCGGACTTCCGGTATGGAGAACTGCTTCGCGCTGGGCATCATTCAAATTTGCAAGCAAAGGATGATTTGTGTCACTCATGGCTGTATACCGCTGTGAGGTCCACTCCCCGCACACCAGTAATGCAGACGTTTATCCGCTCCCCTGGCGCTGTTTTTGCTTTGTCTGCCCCTGCAGGGACCTCGACTACTGTCAGACCATCCACTTCAGGGGCCTGGAAACGGCTGCGGCAGAGAAACAGGTCAGAGCCCTCTACTCTTTCTTCCACAAGCACCTGCATAGGTGCTGCAGTTTTTGTGGCATTTGCCAACTTGGCTGCGAGCCATGCGGAAGTGATTACGGTTTGCGCTTCCTCGAGTTTTTGTTTGCGGTCATTGGCTGTTTTTTTTGTCACCTGGTTTTTCATATTGAACGCCGGAGTGTCCTCCTCGCGGGAATATGTGAAGACTCCTGCCCAGTCTGGTTTTATGGCTTTTTGAAAATCTGTGAGTGTGGTAAAATCTTCATCTGTTTCTCCCGGGAATCCCACAAGAAAAGTTGTGCGCAGGGTAGCGTCTGGCAGCGTATCCCGTATGCGGCTGGCTAGATTTGCATAGGTACTTGAATCCCCCTTGCGTCCCATTGCGCGAAGAATCTTGGTGCTTGCGTGCTGAAAGGGAATGTCAAAGTACGGGAGAAACCGAGAATCCGCAAGGGCGATATCCAGAAGCGCAAACGGGAACTTGTCAGGATGCAGGTAGAGCACGCGGAGCCAGAAGTCCTTTTTGATTTCAAGAATCGACCGGACAAGGGAAACGATATTCTGTTGCGCCGCGGAATCCATGCCGTATGAGGCGGAATCCTGCGCAACAAGATTGATCTCATGTATGCCGATTTCAAGCAGGTCTTTCACTTCATCTACAATTTCTTTGGATGGCCTGCTTGCAAGGTCACCGCGGATAATTGGTATTGCGCAAAAGGAACACTTGTTGACGCATCCCTCGGCGATTTTAACATAGGCGCTTCCAGGGAATGTGAGCCGGGGAGCATGGTTGCGAGGGGATTTAGTTCGACTTGCCCCGCTGTTTCCTGTTTTTTCTGCCACATAGTTAATAAAAGAGTCCGAGTATTCCGTTCCCCAGATGCCATCGATTTCCGTCATTTCTTTTTCAAGTTCCGACATATACCGCTGGGAGAGACAGCCTGTCATAATGATTTTCTTGTCAGGAAACCGGGAACGGAAATCCATGACCGTAGAGATGGATTCCTCCTTGGCTGGCTGGATGAAGCCGCAGGTATTGACGAGAATAAGTTCGGCTTCGGTCGCCTCTGCCGTGTATTTAAAGCCTGCGTTTGAAAGGAGTGTGATGATGGTTTCCGAGTCCACCTGGTTTTTGGCGCAACCCAGGCTTTCAATAAAAAAACGTTTCATTGGTAAATAAACTATACTGAGTTTTAGCAGGATGGGGCAAGTGAGATATAATCGGCGGTCATGAAGAGATGATGAGCCTGAATCCAATGCCGATGATATCTTCCGGTGTTTTTGCATCTTCCAGTATTTCCGAGTTTCCAGAATGATAATATTCCATATACAGACTCATTTTCAGATTTCCATTAATCATGCTGATGCCGGTTTCAGTATTAATATCAGCATCAAAACCGCCGCTCCTCAACAAAAGCATATCAACACATGTTGTAGCGTACAGGAGAATATTTTCCAACAACTGGAAATCAATATGCAGGGAAGGTGAAAAAATCCAGATGG